>CAMWUB010000088.1 GCA_947177345.1 uncultured Ruminococcus sp.
GTAAATCACGAATGGAGAGTGTATAAAATAATGGGTCTTATAATGGATGCTCTGATTTTCAGAGAAAATTTTGAAATTGAAGACGGCGTACTGATAAAGTACCACGGCAAAGATAAGGAAGTAATAATCCCCAACGTCGTAACAAGGATAGGTTTTTTTGCTTTTGAAAATTGTTGGTGTCTTACAAGTATAAAAATCTCCAACGGCGTAAAGGAAATAGGCTATAGAGCTTTTGCAAATTGTTGGCGTCTTACAAGCATAACGATACCCAACAGTGTAACAAGTATAGGTGACAATGCTTTTTCGGATTGCACAAGCCTTACAAGCATAATAATTAACGGATTCAAAATAAATGTTAAAGAAATTGAAGAAGCTGACGAAGAAATATCTACCGCATTATATATTCTTATAAATAAAAAATTTTCAAGAAAGTTCAGTTATATGGTAAAGTGTAATTTAATAATTGACTATTTCTTATGCACAGCCGATAAGAACTATGAAGCATACATAAAGAAAATTTTTCTGAAAATTGCAAGGCAGTTTATAGAAAACAACGACACAGAAAGAATTAATAAAATCCTTGAAAAAACAAACTTCGTGACAAAACGCAATATAGACAAGCTCCTTACTCATGCCAACGATAAAGGACGGCAGGAAATATATAATATATTAAATTACTATAAAGAAAATAATTTAAAATAGTTACGTTACGTGTAAGAAATTGCCTGTAATATTTCCGGACAAAATGCTGGAATATCAACAGGCAGTTTCTTTTACAGATAGCAATAATAAGTTAAAATAAAAAAATATATCAGAAGGTATTGACATTTTAAGTAAACCGTGATATACTAAGATAGTCGCATGAAGTTGATGCGAAAAAATGATACATTACGCGGTGTGGAGCAGCTAGGTAGCTCGTCGGGCTCATAACCCGAAGGTCGTTGGTTCAAATCCAGCCGCCGCAACCAGAAATCCTCGTAAACACGTACGTTTACGAGGATTAATTTTTTTGCTTTAATGATTTTGACCCCAAAATGACCCCAAAAGTGCGATATTTGTGTACCGGGGAATATGTAGCAATGATTGGTGATAAATATTTGTATTAACCTTGGTTAACAAACAAAAAATAAAGGAGAGCTGTTATGCTCTCCTTTTTATTTATATATTTACCATAACAACAAATTCACCGATGTTTACAATAAGCTCGCTGTTCGGAGTGGGAGAGGGCGGATATATGTTTGAGAGTGTCTGTGCTATAGCTGACTGTATACAGCTTATGCCATAGTTGATGTCGTTGGCTTCGATTTTAAGGTCTTCAAAGTCAACAGCATTGAGAATAAAACCGTTTGGAGCAGGTGTGACTATGACAGGATATGACTGATACTGTGGCATGGTCGGCATATTGAACAGGTCTTCCATGAGTTTCATTTCCTCGTGCTTCTGACTGTCGAGAACGTGTGTGTATGTGTCAAGAGTGAATGCAACGGAATAATGTCCGAGAAGTGTCGAGAGAGTTTTAGCGTCCATACCCTGCTCCATAGCTCTTGTTGCAAATGTGTGTCGGAGTGCGTGGAATGTGTAGTGTCCAAGTCCGGCAGCTTCAAGAATTTCGTCGTAGTAGTCCTTGAAAGTACGTGGTTCTATGTATCCTCCGAGTGGGTTGGTAACTATAAATCCCGAATCAGTATACACTGCTCCTGCAATTCGGGCATCTGAAAGCTGAATATTTCTCCACTGCTGTAAGTCCCTGATTATCACCTGCATAAGCGGAATTGAACGTGTGGAATTTTTGGTCTTTGGTTCCTGTATGACTATCTCGGTGGAGTTTCCGATTCCGTTGTAGTCTACTTTCGGCAGACGGTTGAGAGTACGGCGGATATTCAGCATATTCTTTCTTGTGTCAACGTCCTCCCAGCGTAAACCAAGAAGTTCGCCCAGACGTACTCCAGTAGCGAGAGTAAGCCTGATGAAAACTCCGTATCTGAATTTATAACTCGTGTACATAAGACGTTCCTGCTCCTCACGGGTAAGGATTTCAATCTGCGGCTTTTCGTTTCGGGGCAGATTGACTGCATCACAGGGGTTGAAACTGATATGATGCTCCAGTACCGCCTGTTTTAAAGCCTTGTGCAGACAGCGGTGAAGGTTTGCGATTGTTTTCGGTGAAAGTCCTTCCTCCGTGAGTTTGTAGTTATAAAAATCCTGTAACAGCTTTGAAGTAAGGTCTTTGAGTTTGAGATTCGGAAAAGCAGGAGCGATATGATTGTTTATGTATCCTGCATAACTCGTATAGGTTGACTGTTTCAGACTGTTTTTCATGTAGGTTTCAAGCCATATCCTGAGCCAGTCTATGAGCTTGGTTGAAGTCGGGTCAACCATTTCGTTGATGTGGATATTGTATTCGACTTCATGCAGAAGTTTTACGGCTTCTGCTTTTGTATTTGCATAGTATGAGATACGTTTAGGCTTGCCTGTTTCAAAGTCAATGCCAGCCATAACACGTACTTCAAATCTGCCGTCTTTGCGTTCCCTTATGCTTCCCTCATTATGTCCTCTTTTTGTCTTTCCCATAGGAATACCTCCTGATAAATATTTTTACATAACTGTTTGTGCCGATGTAAAATCATAATTCTGACAAAAAATTAACCGTCCCAGAAATTAAATATTCTGAGACGGTTGTAGCTTTGTTTAATTGTTAAATATCGTTATAAAAACTGTTGTGCTTTACTTCCTGTATTGACGAGTGGAGCAGATAAGTATCCATAAACATTTCTTCGATTTCCATAGCAGTATAGCCATAATCAAGAAGCAGGATAATATCTTCCTCATCAACGCCGTAGCAGTTGCACATATCAAACAGGAGTTCTTCCTCGCTTGTATACTCGCAGTATTCGCTGTCATCTTCCCAGTCGTACCATTCATATTTGTAGCGTGATTTTTTGGTACTTGTGCTAAAGAATGAATAATCTTCAGGAGTAAAACGACTGCTGTAAATTTTGCCGTCTGAACTGATTGAAATAATGTCACCCTCGCATACTTTTATAATAGTAGGCTTTTCAGACTGTAATCCGACAGATTTCATAGCCTTGTCCATGATTGACTTTGTTGAAGCGTAAACATAGAGTCCGAGACGTTCAAGATAAATCAGATACAGCGGATTATTGCCCTTGATAAAATAGAGCGTGTTGTTTTCGTCAAGTATCGTAAACACGAAGTTTCCCATAACGTCTTCTGCCATATTTCTCAGTGAATCAAAGTCAAGTTTTTTCTGTCTCTCTATAAGCTGAACTGCAATGTAGCTGTCCGTTTCAATTTTTGTAGCTGGCAGATTATTGGACTTGCGAAGTGCTGTATCATTGTACAGAACTCCGTTATGGGCAAAGGCAAAAGCCTTGTCAGCTTTGCCATAGAATGGGTGATTGTTGTAATTGTTTTCCTTGTCGCCCTGTGTGGCAAGTCGTGTGTGTCCCATTACTGCCTTTGTTCCGTAAGGAATATTGAACTTGACTTTATGAGCAGGTTTCGGACGTTTGTAGATTATTACATGACCGTTTTTGATGTACGAGATACCAGCAGCATCAGTTCCACGTTCTTCAGCGGCGTTTGCAAGTGCCTGAGTGAGTTTATTTAAAAGCTTGTGCGGTAATTTCTTTCCGCAGTCAAGCCAGCCATATAATGCACACATAATTAAAATTCCTCCGTTTCTTCGACTTTTTCGTTGATATAAAGGTTGCGTTCTTTGAGGTACTGAATAAGTTCAGGCTCTTTGATTCCTGCAACAAACTCAGACCATGAGATTTTAGAAATTCCGTCATCGTCCATCAGGACAGCAATCTCGCAGATTTTGTTTACCAGCTCCAGCGTAGCAATAAGAGTGTTGTATTTGAGCGTCCCTCTGAAAAGACGAAATTCAATAGTATGATAATTGCAGAGATTTACAGCGACGTAGCGACCATAGCTTTTCTTTGCCTTGTCCATAATTGCTTTCGGGGAACTTTCATAGCCATAGCGAGCAGCCCAGCGGTTCATAGCATATTCAGAACGGCGTGAAAATTTCAGCATCTCATTCCAGTGGTGTTCTACAAAGTAAAGAATGCGACTGATAACTTCGTCCTGCTCGTCACGGTCAAGACCAAAACTGTCACGGTTTACGTGAATATGCAGACCACAAGTTGAAGTCTGGTGCGAGCGGTAGCCAAGTCTGACAGCGTAACTCATAACATCTTCCCAGCAGAAATTTTTGTGATAATCAAGTGTCATTGGGTGGCTTACAAGCTCCATTCCGTCTTCAAGGCTTCCGTCGGACTTTATGTAGATGCGTTCGTCGTACTCGTTGGCGATATCAAGAATTTCTTCGGCATAATCATTATCTTTGCCTGCTCCGTCGATTTCAAGTTCCACGCCGAAATAGCGATTTGAATCACCGTAGAAAATCGGTTCAGGCTTGTAGCTGTATTCGTGAATTGAATCGTTTCTGCGGATGTCTTGATAGCAGTCGTGGCAATAATAACCGTCGTCGTATTCGTATGTGTCATCATTGTGAATGATTGTGTCGCACTGTTCACAGCGTGTGTAGTAGTTGTCGTAGCAACGACCGCAAAGGCAGATGTTGTCGTCACTGTATGCATCGGAGTCCCAGATAAACTCGTCGCATCTGTCACAGGTTACTGCGTAGCTGTCGATGCAGTCCTGACAGATTGGCTCGCCATAGATTGTGTCGTAGTCGTCACCCTCGATGATGTCACCGCAGTGAGAGCAGTAAATTTTTTCTTCTTCCATTTGTTTTTCCTCCGTAAAATAAAAATTTCCCTCCCGAAATTAATCGGGAGGGATTTGTGCTGTGGATTAATATTCGCCTGATAAAAGCATGGTTGAGTGGTCGCCGTCGTCAATGACATAAATCTTTGCAGTAATTGGATTACCGTACGGAATAAAGTAATTCATGCAGTATTCGGGCTGTTCCGATATGTGAATGATTTTCTGTAAAATACCAACTGCTTCAAATGTGAATATCTGAAAATAGTCTTTCGGTTTGGGCATTCTGTCAATGCATTCCCATATGAAAATCTGCAACTCAAACGGAATTTCGGCATCAATTCCTCTTGTGATGTAACGCTGATTGTCAAACATCTTTTGTCCTCCTTTCGTTGATTTGTTATGCTACTACGCTCCTACCAAAATTATTGGCAGAGCTTACCATAGCACTTAAATAATATATAATCAAGAAAGGAAATTTTTACATATTTTGATGAAATTCTATTGATTTTTGCACAAAATATGGTATAATATAATCATAATACCTATGATTGGAGGAATTTCGATGTCTAATGGCTACTTAGATTTGTTGGAGCAATGGCTTTGCAATATAGATACTCATTCAAGAAATGAAGAAGGCAGTATTGAATATGATGGGATGTTATCACAGTGTATAGAGAATATAATTACCAGTAAAGAGTGGGAAGTTCAGGAAGGTGAAGACTATATTGATTATGATTTGAGAATTAACAAAGATTTTAATAGACGTTTAGATGCTTATAATAATAGTGAAGTATATTATCCTGCTCCACTCAAGAAGAATATTGACTATCACTATAATTATGTAAGTGATGCATTGAGTTATGCAACGATAAATACATGGCAAGCAGGTAAAAATGTCTTTATTGCCGCCGGTACTGGAAAAGGAAAGAACACTTTTGTTCAGAAACAGTTACTTAAGCATTTCAGTTATTTAGGAAATATTATTATCTTCGAGAACAGAGAAGCCCTGATGACTCAGCAAACTATCAGAATGATTGAGGAATATGACAAAGAAGCATTTAAATATAATTCAAAGGAAGAATTCCAAAATGATAATATTATAACATTTGGTAGTCATAGGAATATAATGATAATTTCCTATCAGAAAGCAGCTTTGAAACTTCTGACAGGAGATAACAGATTTATGGATTTTTTAAGCAGAGTACGTTATGCAGTATTCGATGAAGCACACTATCTTATTGATGACTCACTTTTTAATAAGGGTGTAAATATTGTAGCTAACTCTCTTCTTTCAGTGCCTTCTTGTATTCCTAATGCTACAAAAATATTTATGTCAGGTACAATGGAAGAACTTTTTGTGTACCTTCAGAAATGGTCACCTTGTTATCAAATCAAAGAGAAAGAAGGATATATTCCTCAAATATTGGAAAATCCTAATACTAACCAAATTATAC
>CAMWUB010000089.1 GCA_947177345.1 uncultured Ruminococcus sp.
GTATAATGTCAATGTTAGTACTGATAAGTTTTAAAAATAAGGATTGAGGAAGATTTTTATGTTTGAGGGATATAAATTTGAAGAAAACGGCAAAAAGCTTATTCAGGTAGAAATAAATTTTTCTTTTGGTGAAAATATGTATTTTCAGATTTGCGAAAATGAAAATAATTATATCGCTTACTGGCGTACTGAACCGGAAAAATATAAACGTGATGAATTTATGTGTAAAGCGGTCTGTTTGTTTCCTGAACTTATGCCATTGTCTGAACTTGTAAAAATAACAGAATATAAAGAACTTCTGAAAGAATACAGTCTCGTTTATTCCGCTGTATTGAATGAAAATCAGAAAAATATAATTGATATGTTTCTGAAAAACGGTATAGATAAAGATGTACATGAACCACACGGACGTGACGGACGCAGTTATTTTATAGAAGTTTATTATCCGGAGTACAGAAAATATAGTTGTTGGTGCATACTTCCGGAGGAATGGTCTGTATTAGCAGATGTCATAAATATACTTGTTGACGTTTCACAGGCAGACTTTCAGAGATACGGTGCAAAAATTTATAAAAAAAATTTCATTTCACCCCTTGACAAATCGGAAATTATGTAGTATAATGTGTAAAGTGATTTTGGATTACACCCGAACAGGAGTTTTATTCTATGGCAAAAGAACTTAAATTCGTGTTATTGCTTGACTGTTACGGCGATTTGCTCACCGAACATCAGAAAAATATAATGGAACTCTATTACTGTGAAGATTTATCCCTTGCGGAAATCGGTAATCCGTTAGGAATCACACGGCAGGCAGTCCGTGACATTATAAAGCGTACAGAAAATATTTTACTTAATTATGAGGAAAAATTAGGATTCGCTGAACGTCTCGGAAAAATGAGCGATTGTTTCGCTAAAATTCTCGAAACTGCCAGACACATTGAAAACGAAAATATCAGAAATATCATCACTGAGGAAGTAAACAACGGTCTTGATTTATTGTGAAATGGAGGAAATCGCATGGCATTTGAAGGTCTTTCCGAAAAACTGAATAACGTCTTTAAAAAGCTGAAGTCAAGAGGAAAACTGACCGAAAGCGATGTAAAGGAGGCTATGCGTGAAGTCCGTCTTGCACTCCTTGAGGCTGATGTAAGTTATAAGGTTGTTAAAGATTTTGTTAAAGGCGTTACAGAACGTGCTGTAGGTGAAGAAGTTCTGGCAAGTCTCACACCGGCACAGCAGGTTATAAAGATAGTAAATGATGAATTATGTTCGCTTATGGGCGATAGTAATGCTCGTATAAATTTTGCGTCCAAGCCCCCGACGGTCATAATGATGTGTGGTCTTCAGGGTTCAGGTAAGACGACACATTCCGCAAAACTTGCAAAACTCCTCAAAAAAGAGGGACACAGACCATTACTGGCGGCGTGTGACATATATCGTCCGGCTGCTATAAATCAGTTGCAGGTAGTCGGAAAAAAAGCAGATGTAAAAGTTTTCGAGATGGGACAGATTGACCCTGTTATAATCGCTAAACAGGCACTTTCATATGCTAAGGATTACGGGCATGATGTTCTTATTATAGATACCGCCGGAAGACTTCACATTGACGAGCAACTTATGCAGGAACTCGTAAATATTAAGGAAGTCACTAAACCTGACGAAATTATGCTGGTAGTCGATGCCATGACCGGTCAGGACGCTGTAAACGTCGCAAAAACTTTTGACGATTCTGTAGGAATTACAAGTGTTCTTATGTCAAAACTCGATTCCGATACAAGAGGTGGTGCGGCATTATCAGTACTTGCGGTAACAGGTAAGCCGATTAAGTTCGTCGGTATGGGTGAAAAACTCGATGATTTTGAACAGTTCCACCCCGAAAGAATGGCATCACGTATACTTGGTATGGGCGACGTTCTGACACTTATCGAAAAAGCTGAAAATGTAATGTCACAGAAAGAAGCCGAAAGACTTACTAAAAAATTCAAGGAAAATACTTTCGATATGGACGATTTACTTGAACAGATGAAACAAATCAAGCGTCTTGGTTCTATGAAGTCGATTCTCGGAATGTTACCAGGTCTGAACGGCAAAATCAGTGAAGATGATATTGACGAACATCAGTTCGATAAAATAGAGGCTATTATTAATTCAATGACTAAGGCGGAACGTGCTAAACCGTCAATAATAAATCCGTCACGTAAGAGACGTATTGCAACCGGTTCGGGTACTAAGGTTGAGGAAGTAAACAGACTTCTGAAACAGTTTGACCAGATGCAACAGATGATGAAAAAACTCACCGGAAGTAATAATAAAATGGCTCTCAAAAAGGCAAGAAAAAGAATCGCAGGCATGAATTTTGATAAGTTCACCGGCAAGGGTGGCGGAAATGTACCACCGATTTCTTAAATATATTTAATAAAAAATCAGATTTCTTGCGGATTTCCGCTTGATATATACAAGAATTTGTGGAGGTGAATATAAAATGGCAGTTAAAATCAGACTCAGAAGAATGGGTGCTAAAAAAGCTCCTTTTTACCGTATAGTTGTAGCTGATTCAAGATATCCGAGAGATGGCAGATTTGTTGAAGAAATCGGTTATTATGACCCTACTAAAAACCCGTCTGTTGTCAAGGTTGACGCTGATAAGGCTAAAGACTGGATTAAGAAGGGCGCACAGCCTACTGATACAGTAAAGGTTATCCTCAAAAATGAGGGTGTACTCTGATTAGAGACTTTTTGCGGAAGAGGGTAGGCTTTATGTCTTTTCCCTCTGTTCCGGAAGTCGTGGAGGTATTTATGAAAGATTTACTATATGCAATTACAGCAGGACTTGTTGAAGACAAATCCGCTATAAAAATTACCGAAGATGAACCCGATGCAGAGGGCGTTATTGTTTTTCACCTTACAGTAGCTCCTGACGATATGGGTAGAGTAATCGGAAAACAGGGCAGAATAGCTAAGGCACTCCGTACTATTATGCGTGCAGGTGCTGCCAAGAAAAATATGAAAGTTTCCGTTACTATCGAATAATTTAAAAACCCGTCGGAATTTCTGACGGGTTTTATTTTTTTATTTCTCGAATCTGTTTTCAAATCTGTTTTTGAGTTTATCAAAGAAACTCTGACGTTTTGCGTAATTTTTTTCAGTAAGTGATGCCTCAAACTCACGGAGCAAATCTTTTTGTTTTTTAGTAAGATTCTTAGGTACTTCTACATATATTGTCACATATTGGTTACCTCGTTCACTGCGATTTATTTTCTTTACACCTTTGCCCTTTAGTCTGAATACCGTACCGGTCTGAGTACCCTCGCTTATATTGTACTTCACATCGCCGTCGATTGTAGGTACAGTAATTTCAGCACCGAGAACAGCTTCCATATAGGTTACCGGTATATCACAATGTATGTCAAAACCGTCTCTCTTGAAAATCGGATGCGATTTTACTGAAACATTCAGCATAAGGTCGCCGTTTGAACCACCATTAGAACCGCAATCTCCCTGACCACCAAGTCTTATAGTCTGTCTGTCGTCGATACCTGCCGGAATATCTACAGAGACAGTTTTCTGTACTCTTAATCTTCCGACACCTCGGCATTTCTGACACGGATTTTTTATAATTTTTCCCTTACCTGAACAGCGTGGACAGGTTTTAGTAGACTGTATCGCACCGAATAAAGTATTCTGAGTAGTCCGGACGCTTCCACGTCCTTTACAGTCAGGGCATACTTCAGTAGTAGAAGAACCGTCCGCACCTGTACCCTTACAGGCATCACAGGTACACATTTTGTTTATGTTTATTTCTTTCTTGACACCCTCGCAAGCCTCCATGAAAGTGATAGTTACAGATGACTGTATATCTGAACCACGTCGGGGAGCGTTGGCATTGGTACGTGAACCGCCACCGCCACTACCAAAGCCGAAACCACCGAAAATATTTTCAAAAATATCGCTCATATCCGTGAATCCGCCCATACCTCCGGTAAAGCCACCTGCTCCACCGCCGTAACTCGGGTCTACACCGGCGTGTCCGAACTGGTCATAACGTGATTTTTTATCAGGGTCAGAGAGAACTTCATAAGCCTCATTGACCTCTTTCATTTTATCTTCACAAGTAGGGTCATCGGGGTGCAAATCGGGGTGATATTCACGGGCTTTTTTCTTGTAAGCCTTTTTTATCTCGTCTTCGGAAGCACCTTTCTGAAGCCCCAGTACTTCATAATAATCTCTTTTTTCAGCCATAATACTTCTCCTGTATAAATACCACAAGGGCGAAAGAAATTTCCGCCCTGCGATATGTCTTATTTTTTTTAATTAAACTTCTGTGAAATCAGCGTCAACAAAACCTTCGTCGTCGGAATTGTTATCGTCATTACTGCCTTTTGTGAACTGTGAGGGATCAATACCGCCCATATCGGCATTACCGTTAGGGTTAGCCTGCTGATAGATTTTTGCAGAAAGGTCATAGAATGCTTTCTGTAAATCTTCCTTAAGGTCTTTGATTTCGCTTGTATTATTTGCGGAAATTGCTGATTTAAGTGCGGAACATTTACTTTCAATGTTGGCTTTTTCGTCAGCGGAAACTTTATCTCCGAAGTCTGCAAGAGCCTTTTCGCACTGGAATACGAGATTTTCAGCTTCGTTCTTTGTATCCACTTCTTCACGACGTTTCTTGTCTTCGGAAGCATACTGTTCAGCTTCTCTTACAGCCTTGTCAATATCTTCCTTGGACATATTTGTAGATGCTGTAATAGAAATATTCTGTTCCTTGCCTGTTCCTAAGTCCTTTGCGGAAACGTGGACGATACCGTTTCTGTCAATGTCGAAAGTAACTTCAATCTGTGGGATTCCACGTGGAGCAGGTGCAATACCGTCAAGGCGGAATGTTCCGAGCTGTTTATTATCTCTTGCGAACTCTCGTTCACCCTGAAGAACATTTATATCAACTGCTGTCTGATTATCTGCATAAGTCGAGAATACCTGTGATTTCTTTGTAGGAATTGTTGTATTTCTTTCAATCATCTTTGTGCATACACCACCGGCGGTTTCGATACCGAGTGAAAGCGGTGTAACGTCAAGAAGAAGAAGACCATTTTCAACATCACCACCGAGGATACCACCCTGATAGCCTGCTCCGAGTGCAACACATTCGTCAGGATTTATTCCCTTGAATGGTTCTTTACCGAGTATTTTCTTAACAGCTTCCTGAACTGCCGGTATTCTCGAAGAACCACCAACCATAAGAACTTTACTTATTTCTGATATACTAAGACCACTGTCATTAAGTGCCTGTCTTACAGGACCCATAGTAGCTTCAACGAGGTCTGCTGTAAGTTCGTTGAATTTAGCACGTGTGAGTGTTAAATCAAGATGTTTAGGAATACCTGAAGCATCAACTGTAATGAACGGTATATTTATATTTGAAGTAGTTGTTGAAGAAAGTTCAATTTTAGATTTTTCGGCAGCGTCTTTAAGTCTCTGACCCACCATTTTATCATTTGAGAGGTCAATGCCCTCAGATTTTTTGAACTCTTCAATAATCCAGTTGATAATACGCTGGTCGAAGTCGTCACCACCAAGACGGTTATTACCGGCTGTTGCCTTTACCTGCTGAACGTCTTCACCCATTTCAATAATGGAAACGTCGAAAGTACCACCACCGAGGTCATAAACCATAATAGTCTGTTCCTCTTCCTTGTCGATACCGTAGGAAAGTGCAGCGGCTGTAGGTTCGTTGATAATACGTCTTACGTTAAGACCTGCAATCTGACCGGCATCTTTTGTAGCCTGTCTCTGTGCGTCAGTGAAGTAAGCCGGTACAGTGATAACGGCTTCTGTTACTGTTTCGCCGAGATAAGCTTCAGCATCTGCCTTGAGTTTCTGGAGAATCATTGCGGAAATTTCCTGAGGTGTATATTTTTTGCCGTCTATTTCAACCTTGTAATCAGAACCCATATGTCTCTTTATAGATGATACTGTTCTGTCATGGTTGGTAATTGCCTGTCTTTTTGCTACCTGACCGACAAGTCTTTCACCGTTGTTAGTGAATGCAACTACTGATGGTGTAGTTCTTGCACCCTCGCTGTTCGGAATAACTACAGCGTTACCGCCCTCCATAACTGCAACACATGAGTTTGTTGTACCTAAGTCAATACCTATAATTTTTCCCATAATAAATCTTCCTTTCTATAATAA
>CAMWUB010000090.1 GCA_947177345.1 uncultured Ruminococcus sp.
GTCGACGGACTATTATGAAAAATGGGGTATTGAATTAGGCAAAACCATACAGGTTCTTACCGATGAAGAAGTAAAATGGATGTGGGTAGGTTATGAAAATGGCGAAAGCACAGGAATGTTTTTCAAGGAAGTTGAGATTGCTGAAAAATTAATAGATTTCGGAATGGAAATAAAGGATATTCAGAAAATAGTAGGTCTGCATGAAAAACATTTATATGAAATTAAATACAGAAAATTAATTGAAAAATTTGAAGAAAAAATAACTTCGGACGGCTGGACGTTTACGCCACAATACATAGATATAGATTTTTCAGAATATTCAATGCTCAGTAAGTGCAATGATGAAGTGCTTTGTATGTTCTTGAATTATTTCAAAAGAATGGAATCTGCTGACGGTTCGGTGTGGTTTGTTTGTACATCTGACTATGAAAATACCGACGATACGGACAGTTTTTCGTGGAACGAATTTGAAAAAATATCTCTTGCAAGTGCGGAATCCGACGACGAAAAGGAAAATATTAAAAAATGGTGGAGACGTCATTTACCCGTTGCAATGTCCGTAAAGGGTGAGTATACTTTTCTTGCTATAGACCTTGATACCGGAAATATAGTACAAGGTTATGAATCGGATTTTGAAGATACAGAAATAATCGCCGGAAACTTTGAAGAACTTTTGAAAATGATTATTTCCGGAGAATTTACATGGAAATAAATTATTGACATTCAATAAAAAAGAGTGTATAATTTCAGTAGAGGAGGTATGCCAATGACTGACGAAGAATTACAGGAAATCCGTAACAGATGCGAAAAAGCTACCGGCGGAAAGTGGACGGCATACATAGAGGGAAGAGATATTGAATGTGGTTCAAGTTTTATTCAGACTGCCGGTGAAGATTTAGAGATAACCGGTGCTACTGTAGAAGACTATGATTTTATCGCACACGCAAAACAAGACATAATATTACTTCTTGACGAAATAGAAAAATTACGCAGTCAATGTTAAAGGAGCGTATAAATATGACCGAATATCTTACAGACTACATGAATACCGTTACGGAGCGTCTGAAAGGCTGTACGGAGCGGTCAGAACTTGATGCCATATTGTCAGAGCATATGGATAAGATAGCTTTCATGCAACACGAAAGAATAGTACATTTCCTTGTCACTATGATGTTTGCTATAGTACTGACAATATTCATAATCGGCTTGCTTATCACGGAGAACATCATGTTGACCGTCCTTGTGACGATAATTCTGATTCTGCTGATATTCTACATAAAACATTATTATTTCCTTGAAAATACCGTACAGAAAATGTACGTGATATATGACAAAATTCTTAAAATGCAGGAGGATTTAAAATGACCAAAACTGAAATAGCCAGACTTGCGATATCCGAACTGGAAAAGCTATATCCGGATATAGAATGTTCCCTGACGTACGAAAAGCCATATGAATTGATGTTCGCTACCCGATTATCTGCACAGTGTACGGATGCGAGAGTAAACATTGTAACAAAGGAATTGTTTAAAAAGTATCCTGATTTACAGTCATTCGCCGATGCAGATATCGGAGAGCTGGAACAGGTAGTCAAGCCGTGCGGACTGTATCGCATGAAGGCAAAGAGTCTGAAAGAAATGGCACGTCAGTTACTGGATAACTTTAACGGCGAGGTACCCGACAATATGGACGATTTACTTACATTATCCGGAATAGGTCGGAAAACAGCTAATCTTGTACTGGGTGATGTGTTCGGTAAACCGGCGATAGTCACAGATACTCATTGCATACGCATTACCGGACGGCTCGGACTTACTACGAATAAAGAACCCGCAAAAGTAGAAAAAGACCTCGCTAAACTCTTACCACCGGAAGTTTCAAACCGTTTCTGTCATCAGACTGTACAATTCGGTCGTGACATCTGTTGTGCAAGAAATCCTAAATGTAATGAATGTCCATTAAATTACTTCTGCGAACATTTCAATAAATAAAAAAACGGCTGATTTTTCAGCCGTTTCCGATTTTATTTAATTAAAAGAGTTTTACTGGGATTGTTTCAACTGCACCGAGGATATATTTTCTGAGGTATGCGGCGTCGGAATATGTGATTACGCCGTCTACGAGAATATCAGCGCTTTCAATCTGGCGAGGATTCAGTGTTACCTGACCGTTCAGGTACTGGCAGAGCATTACGAAATCGAATGAATCAACCATTCCGTCGCCGTTGATGTCGCCGGTTGCACATGGCATCATCTGATATTCGTCCGGATAGTACTGACCTTCAAGCTTGCCGTCTTCAGCTTCAAATGTATCTACTTCTATGAAAAGCTGTGTCCAGTACCAGCCGTATTCGCTACCAGGTGCATATGTAACGCCTACACCCATATGTGTGTAGCTTGGATTCATGATTGATGCCCAGTGGCTCGGGGAATTTCTCCACTGTTCAAATGTTGCTTCCGGAGTGCTCATACCTGATGCGATATTTTCACCTGCACCAAGCCAAGGAGCTTCCTCGTAATCGATTATTTCATAGAATGCATCGCCATTAGCTCTTACGTGTCCGAATGTTCCTACACATTCCTCGGCTCTTTCTTCTGCGAGTTCGCTGAGATACGGTACTGCATATATCGGGTCTAAACCGGCTTCTGCTCTTGCTTCGTTCACGAGATATATGATTCGGTCGGTCATTGCCTGAAAATCAGGTGTTTCTTCTGCTGCGTTTGCGTTGAATGTTAATCCTGTTGCGGATACTGTCATTATAGCTGTTGTGAGAGCGGTTACAACTCTTCTGAATACGTTCATTTTTTTCATAATAATTTCCTCCAAAATATCTTTATTTCTAATTTTCGGGATTTTTTCGTTTCCCTTACTGTGATTATATTATAGCATTCCGACGGGATTTTTTGCACTCGCCAATCCAGACATTTTCCGTTAAAAATCAGACATGAAAATCCGGAAGACTTCTGCCTTCCGGATTTTTTATAAGATATTCTGATAGGAAATTTCGTTAATTAAAATAATTTTACCGGGATTGTTTCAACTGCACCGAGGATATATTTTCTGAGGTATGCGGCGTCGGAATATGTGATTACGCCGTCTACGAGAATATCAGCGCTTTCAATCTGGCGAGGATTCAGTGTTACCTGACCGTTCAGGTACTGGCAGAGCATTACGAAATCGAATGAATCAACCATTCCGTCGCCGTTGATGTCGCCGGTTGCACATGGCATCATCTGATATTCGTCCGGATAGTACTGACCTTCAAGCTTGCCGTCTTCAGCTTCAAATGTATCTACTTCTATGAAAAGCTGTGTCCAGTACCAGCCGTATTCGCTACCAGGTGCATATGTAACGCCTACACCCATATGTGTGTAGCTTGGATTCATGATTGATGCCCAGTGGCTCGGGGAATTTCTCCACTGTTCAAATGTTGCTTCCGGAGTGCTCATACCTGATGCGATATTTTCACCTGCACCAAGCCAAGGAGCTTCCTCGTAATCGATTATTTCATAGAATGCATCGCCATTAGCTCTTACGTGTCCGAATGTTCCTACACATTCCTCGGCTCTTTCTTCTGCGAGTTCGCTGAGATACGGTACTGCATATATCGGGTCTAAACCGGCTTCTGCTCTTGCTTCGTTCACGAGATATATGATTCGGTCGGTCATTGCCTGAAAATCAGGTGTTTCTTCTGCTGCGTTTGCGTTGAATGTTAATCCTGTTGCGGATACTGTCATTATAGCTGTTGTGAGAGCGGTTACAACTCTTCTGAATACGTTCATTTTTTTCATAATATTTCCTCCTAAAGAATATCTTATATTTATCAATTTTTGTTTGTGATTTGTTCTTGTTTCTGATTATATTATAGCATTCTGTCGGTTTTTTTCATACTCTTCAAATCAGCGATTTTACTGTATTTTTCCGACTTTCTTTGCTATCTTCGGGGTTTCTTTCGTTTCCCTTACTGTGATTATATTATAGCATTCCAGCCAGATTTTTTGCACTCACAAACCGAGACATTTTCTGTTAAAAATCAGACATAAAAAAAATCCGGAAAATATTTTCCGGATTCAAAGATATTTTCAGGTTTGATACTCGTCTGAATCGAATATGATTTCAGACTGCAAACAACAACTATCAAAAAAATTTTTAATGTTTTCAGCGATTTCTATTTCCCGTGAAACTGTAATTTTATCGTCAATCGGGAAAAAATCCATATGTGTATTATAATAAAGCCAGCCGTCTTCACCTGTCGAAAGAATTTTGTCGTAATCTTCATTACGATATATTTCAAATATGTTCCCCGACATAAAATAACATCTTGCAGAACGCCTTACTATATTATACCGGATTTCCATAAGAAAAATTATTTTTTCCGGCTTTCCATTGACCGTAATTCTGAACTGCATATTAAAGCACTACCTTATAAATTTCAACATGGAAAGGTAATAACATAAGCCCTTAAAGCCTTTCTTCCCGTTTCGGTCTGTTCAAGTTCAACAGCAGTTTTTCCGTACAATGTTGGAATAGGAGTATTCAGCCACTTAATGTAGTGATGTTCCCCGACAAGATGTACAATTGGTTTTACTACATCTTGTGATACACCATCAACCTTTATATCAGTTTCGGGAAAACATTCGACAAAATTTTTCCATTCTTTTTCGTTATATGCATTAGCAAATTTTTCAACTTGCGTCATATTATCATAAGTTTCTTTTTTAGTATCGGGCTTTATAAACGGTTTAAAAAAATACAGCATAACTTTATATTACTCCTGTGAAAGTATTTCCTTGTAAAATTCTGCGTAATCTTTTCTCTTTTCGTTGGTGAACTGTATAGCAGTACGTGGGTGCTGATTCAGAAGTCCCGTCATCATGTACTGTAAGTCGTAACCCCATACAATGCCATCTTCACGCAGTTTTGACATATGATTCTCGATAAACTGCATTACAGGATATACGTTATACTTCGGATTTTTCAGGAAACCTAAAAGCAGTTCCATAGCACAGTTACCTGCTCCCCTACCCATTTCGGAGTATGTAGCATCTAACCAGTCAACACCGTCGCCGACTGCCTCTATAGTATTCGCAAAAGCAAGTTGCTGATTATTATGTGCGTGTATGCCGACTTTCTTTCCGTACTTCTCTGCCATATTACAGTACATATCTGCAATTCTTGCAATCTGTTCCGGATAGAGTGAGCCGAAACTATCTACTATATAGAACACGTCAACCGGTGACTTGCCGAGAATATCGAGAGCGGCTTTTATATCGCCCTCTTGTGCGTTGGAGATAGCCATTATATTACAACTTACCTCGTAACCCTTGCTTTTTGCGTCTTCAATCATGTTGACTGCTGTAGGTATCTGGTGTATGTACGTTGCTACACGTATGAGGTCTATCGGACTTTCTGAACGTTTATGAATATCCTGTTTGTAGTTACAACGTCCTACGTCAGCCATTACGGCTATTTTGAGGTCTGTATTGTTTTCACCTACAATTGACCTGATATACTCATCATCACAGAACTTGCATGGTCCGAATTTTGTCTCATCAAACATTTCACGGTCAGCTTTATAACCGAACTCCATGTAGTCAACACCTGCTCTGAGGTTTGCGTTGTAAAGATGCTTTACGAACTCATCTGTAAAACGGAACTCGTTTACAAGACCGCCGTCTCTTAAAGTTGCGTCGATAACCTTAATATCCGGTCTGTAGTCCATTAATTTGGAAATTTCCTTCATAAAAAAACAATCCTTTCGATATATATTTTACCGCTTTAAAGCGAATAGACTTAAACCTTATATAGTATATCACAAAAAATACCGTTTGTCAAACATTTTCTAAAAAAATTTCCGGAAATTATTTTTTTCCGTCCGGTGTTGACAAAATGTCAATTAAATTATATAATATGATTATCCATGCTGATTAGGAGGTATGCTAATGAATACATTTCTGTTCATTACTGCATTTATTATCACCGTTTCAATTATGGTTATTTTCCTGCACGAAATCAGGGAAAATAACAAGTCACCTGCTCCATGGCTCGTCAATATCCGGAGTGTCGCTCGTGGTATTACTATTTTTATGTTTACCGTCGGCATATCGGACAAGTTTGGATTAATAGATTTCGGTTTGTATTCCGGAACATATTTTTTAATGAGCATATGTACAGTTA
>CAMWUB010000091.1 GCA_947177345.1 uncultured Ruminococcus sp.
TCTTTAAACAATACGGAAACGGCGAAAACAGAGTAACCGCACTCAACGGCGTAAATGTTACGTTCCGTGAAAATGAGTTCGTTGCTATTTTGGGACATTCCGGTTGCGGTAAGACTACCATGCTTAATATAATAGGCGGTCTTGACCATTACACTTCCGGTGACCTGATTATCAATGGCGTTTCTACCAAAAAATACAAGGACAGGGACTGGGACGCATACAGAAATCATTCTATAGGATTTATCTTTCAGAGTTATAACCTGATTCCGCATCAGACGGTACTTGCCAATGTAGAGTTAGCGTTGACTATTTCAGGTGTTTCAAAATCAGAACGCCGTCGACGTGCAAAGGAGGCTCTTGAAAAAGTAGGTCTCGGAAACCAGCTCCATAAGAAACCTAATCAGATGTCAGGCGGTCAGATGCAGAGGGTAGCTATCGCTCGTGCATTGATAAATAATCCGGATATACTTCTTGCCGACGAACCCACCGGAGCTCTCGACAGTGAAACAAGTATACAGGTTATGGAACTTCTTAAAGAAATAGCTAAGGATAAACTGGTAGTAATGGTAACACATAATCCGGAACTCGCTGAACAGTACGCAACAAGAATAGTACGTATAAAAGACGGTCAGCTTACCGACGATACTGACCCATTTGTTCCGGAGCAGGCTATGGACATCAAACCGGAACGCAAAAAACGTGTTTCAATGTCATTCGGGACGGCTGTTTCATTATCGCTTAATAACCTCATGACGAAAAAGGGCAGAACCCTGCTCACATCATTTGCGGGTTCTATCGGTATCATAGGAATCGCAACTATTTTATCACTTTCCACTGGTATCAATGACTATATAAACGAAGTTCAGGAAGATACGCTGTCATCATATCCGTTGCAGATTACAAGGGAAACAGCTGATACTTCTGCTATGATGGCTTCCATGATGCAACAGAACAACGGCGAAGAAAAAAGTATCGACAGCAACAAAGTTTATTCAAACGTCGATATATACGATATGTTCAATACTATGAACTCTTCCGCAAGACAAATCAATAACATGAAGGATTTCAAAAAATTCCTTGAGGAAAATGAAACTGTCAGGGAAAAATCAACAGCGATTTCATATACATATGATGTTGATATTCCTGTTTTTACTGAAACTCCCGACGGTGAAATTATGAAAGTCGATTTTATGGAACTGTATTCAAATGCTTTAGGAATCAGCGATACATCAAGTCTTACAAGTGCCAATCCTATGGCGAATATGCAGTTATCAATGATGGGTCTGAACGTCATGACGGAAATGTTAGGTACTGAAGACGGTTCACAGGTAAGTGACTTAATTAAAAATCAATATGACGTAGTAAGTGGCAGATTCCCTGAAAATTATGACGAAGTTGTAGTAGTACTCACAAAAAACAATGAACTTCCGGATATTATCGCCTATGCAATGGGTCTCAAAGAACCGGAGGAGTTTGCACGTATTCTTAAATCCGCTATGAGTGGTGAGAATATAGAAAATTATGGTACTCTTGAATGGAATGCCGATGAAATTCTTGATAAAAAATTCAAGATGATACTTCCGTGTGAATACTATCAGCATAACGAAAATGGTAACGGTTATACAAACCTCACTACAACAGATGCCGGTCTTGATTACCTCTACACTACCGACAGCATAGGAACTGAATTAAAAGTAGTAGGATTCATAAAGCCGAATGAAGATACTGATATGGGTATGATTTCCGGATATATCGGATATACTCCCATGCTTACACAACACGTCATTGAACAGACCAACAACAGCGACATCATGAAAGAACAGATTGATAATCCCGATACTGATATTATAACCGGTTCTGTTTTCCTTACTGACGACTATCAAGAACCCGATACCGACGAAAAAATTTCCTCCGCTAAAGATTACGTCAAATCAGCTGACGACTCGCAGAAAGCTGAAATATACAGATTTGTTTCAGCACTTCCGAATGAAGAACAGATGATGAAAGAAGTTCAGGCAAGTATCGCTAAGATGTCTGACGAGGATAAGCAATCAACAGTTGCCGGATTCTATGCCGAACAGATGGGCGTTGAAAGTTCGCAGATTACAGATTATATAAAAACCATGAGTGAAGAAGAGTTTAATGAAGCTCTTATGGGTGTGATGATAGCTCAGTATATGATACAGTCCGCTACGGAAACTGAAAAGACACTCGCTGAATATACAGACGAACAACTCGCCCAACGACTAAACAAAATGAACATAATTGATGATTTTTATGTACAGATTTACGATAACTTTATTCCACGGGAAGCATCAACTTCTACTTATGACGATAATCTTAAACTACTCGGAAAAGCTGATATTTCTGACCCGTCCAGCATAAGCATTTATGTGAAATCCTTTGAGGATAAGGACGATATAGCAGATGTTATTGAAGATTATAACAACTCCGCTGAAGAAGATGACGTAATACACTATACCGATTATGTAGCACTTCTCATGTCTTCGGTAACGAGTATTATAAGCGGTATATCATATCTTCTTATAGCATTTGTCGGAATTTCACTCGTAGTTTCTTCGATAATGATTGGAATTATCACATATATTTCAGTACTCGAAAGAACAAGGGAAATAGGTATCCTGCGTGCCATAGGAGCTTCAAAACACGACGTTTCAACGGTATTCAATGCGGAAACAATGATAGTAGGACTTACCGCCGGACTTATTGGTATAGGCGTTTCGGTACTTCTTACGATTCCTATAAACCTGATAATCCATACACTTACGACGCTTGATAATCTCAATGCATACGTACCGCCAATAGCAGGAGTTATACTCGTTGTGATAAGTATGGCACTTACGCTTATCGCCGGAGTTATTCCGTCAAGAGTTGCATCCAAAAAAGACCCTGTTGAGGCTTTACGTACAGACTAATCAGTAAAAATTTAACATACGAAATGCAAAAAATCCATAACGGTTAAGTTATGGATTTTTTATTTTTATATAAATTTTCTTACAGTTTCAGGGATTTCCGTTATATCGTCAACGACAATATCAGCTCCGGAAAGCTCTTCCGGTGTGCCGTATCCGTAACCACACCCGATTGAATGAAGATTATTTTTAACAGCTGTTTCAATATCGTGGAATCTGTCTCCGATAACAATAAAATCACCTTTATGAGCAGGTTTTATTTTCCGGAAAATCTCATATTTAGGAATAAAATTGAAATCCTCACAGCAGTAGAAGTAACTGAAAAACCTGTCGAGACCGAAAACACGCTTATGACGTTCCATGTAATGCACACGGCAGTTACTCAGGAAAATAAGATTATAACCGTTATTTTTCAGCGATTCGAGGACGTTTTCAGTATTTGCGAATAATGCACCCTCACCGTTTTCTATTCGCTGTGCCATATCCTCACCTAACATTATACGGGCTTTTTCACGTATTTCAGAGGATAATTCCGGCTGAAACTGTTCCCACATGTCCGTTGAATTGAATCCTAACCAGTAACTTATTTCTCTATCGGAATACTCGTGATTTTCAATATATCCGTTATTATAAAGCCACCGGCAAGTATTCCGGAAAGCCGGTGCATAAGTCTTCATGCTGTCGTGTATAGTGCCGTCATAATCGAAAATAAGATTAGTCATTATTATCAATCTCTCTTATCAGATTAATCATTTCAATAGCACCCTCGGCACATTCGCTACCCTTGTTGCCTGCTTTTGAACCTGCTCTTTCAATAGCCTGTTCAATGTTTTCTGTTGTAATAACCCCGAACATTACCGGAATATTACTATTTAAAGATACCTGTGCTATGCCCTTTGCGGTCTCGTTGCAGACGAGGTCATAATGTGACGTTGAACCCCTTATTATCGCACCAAGGCATATGACAGCATCATATCTGCCGGAATCCGTCATTTTCTTTGCGATAAGCGGAATTTCAAAAGCTCCCGGAACCCATGCGGTGTCAATGTTTTTTTCGTCAACACCGTGTCTTTTAAGAGTATCGACAGCACCGCCTAAAAGCTTTGAGGTTATAAATTCGTTGAATCTCGCAACAACGATACCGATTCTTGTACTTCCGGCGACAAGTTTGCCTTCATAGATTTTCATAGATAAATTCTCCTTTATATTTTATAAATTCAGTATATGACCCATTTTATCTTTTTTTGTTCTGAGATAAAACAAATCGTAATCAGTGGCATCTACCTGAATCGGTACACGTTCTTTTATTTTCAGTCCGAAACCACTCAGACCATAGACTTTATCCGGATTATTTGTGAGAAGTCGTAAAGTTTTACAGCCTAATTCACGTAAAATCTGAGCTCCGATATAATATTCCCTCATATCTGCCGGAAATCCAAGAGCTATATTTGCTTCCAGAGTGTCCATACCGTTATCCTGAAGTTCATAAGCACGGAGCTTGTTTATCAGGCCTATGCCCCTGCCCTCCTGACGCATATATAACAGAACTCCTCTACCCTCTTTTTCAATCTGTGTCATTGCCGAGGCAAACTGCTGACCGCAATCGCATTTCAGTGAACCAAAAGCATCACCGGTGAGACATTCCGAATGTACCCGACATAAAACGTCCTGACCGTCGCCTATATCGCCCTTGACGAGTGCTACATGATGTTCGCCATTTAGTTTGTTTATAAAGCCTATCGCACGGAAATTACCGTACTTTGTCGGAAGTTTGGTATCTGCAACACGTTCAACGAGTTTGTCATTACATTTTCTGTACTCCTTTATTGCCTGAATGGTTATGAACTTGAAACCCCATTCCTTAGCTTTTTCCTGAATTTCACCGGAACGCATCATAGTACCGTCATCACG
Organism: uncultured Ruminococcus sp.; assembly: GCA_947177345.1. Lineage (GTDB taxonomy): Bacteria > Bacillota > Clostridia > Oscillospirales > Ruminococcaceae > Ruminococcus. The sequence goes on from CAMWUB010000091.1 coordinate 4,845, forward strand.
CATTACTTCGCAACACAGACCACATTCTTTAAGACCGGCTATTTTCATTAAATCGACGGTTGCTTCTGTATGTCCGTCACGTTCCAAAACGCCGTTATCCTTGGCAGTAAGCGGAAACATATGCCCCGGACGGCGAAAATCATCAGGTTTTGAATTATCATCTACAACCATACGGGCAGTATAACCACGTTCTTCAGCGGAAATTCCGGTAGTAGTGTTTACGTGGTCTATGCTTACCGTGAACGCCGTACAATGATTATCTGTATTTTCACTGACCATTTGTGGAAGATACAGTTTCCGGCAGAGTTCCTTACTCATGGGCATACAGATAAGCCCTTTTGCGTGTGTCGCCATGAAGTTGACGTTTTCAGTAGTAGCAAATTCCGCCGAACATATCATATCAGCTTCATTTTCCCTGTTTTCGTCGTCGGTGACAAGGATAATTTCACCATTACGGAGTGCCTGAACAGCCTCCTCAATAGTGTTATATTCAAACATTTAACAAGCCTCCTTAATATTCTTTAAAATCGTTGCGATTTAGTTCATATAATTCCGTCAGGTCTATGTCAGCAGTAATATTATCAGGGTTTATTTTTCCAAGAAAAACTCCCAGTGCGTAAATATCGCAGATACGCATATAACTGAAATTTTCCGGAAAAATCAGCTTGCGGTCTTGCAAGTCTTTCATTAAATTTATATAGGCATTTTTATCAGGAGTTTCAGGGAAATACCATTCATTCCATGTACGATTATAATTAATCCATTCAGAAACGGGCTTTTCAAGAAATTTTTCAGCCGACTTTATAACGTCCTCAAAGTTTTCAAAACCAAAGTAAAAAGTGGTTTCACCCTCATTGAGTTCAATTTCACCAGCGGTGCAGAAATCAAGTTGTATCTGATTTTCCCTTATGAAAGTACGTCGACAGATTCCGTTATATATATAATCACGTGATACTTCAACATATCCATGACCTACATGAATATATCTTTTTATTTCGTCAATATCCATCATACAAAACCATTCTCCTTAAGAAAATCCATTGAAATATTACTTTTTTTGTTTTCCGGACTGGTGAATTTTTCTACATATTTTCCTATTATATCGTTTTCAAGATTTACTGTATCACCGATTTTTTTGTACGAAAGAATAGTATTTCCGGCAGTATGCGGAATTATAGAAACACTGAAATTATTTTCCGTTACTTTCGCTACCGTAAGGCTTATGCCGTCGATAGCTACAGAACCCTTTTCGACGATATAACGCATGATTTCCGGTTTTGCAGTGACCGTATACCAT
>CAMWUB010000092.1 GCA_947177345.1 uncultured Ruminococcus sp.
GTTTTGTTTTATTTGATTTTATTCGTGTAAAGAATATTCATATCAATATAGCCGTCTATGCCGTCGATAAGTCCGGTACTGCTCGCCTGCCACATGAAATAGTCTCCGGTGTAGTCGGTTTCGTCGGTGTAGTGGGCAAGCCATACGGGTTCGTTATAGTTGTTAGTCCATGAGTTTAACAGGAAATTTTTACTACTATATAGCATCGCTGAATATCCGTAACTTTCCATTTCCGCACAAAACAGGTTGAAAAGTTCGTTTAGTTCGTGGAGACTTATATTGTACTCCTGAAAATTCGTGAACTCTTCCCAGTCGAAAGCTATCGGAAAATCAAGTTCCTGACCGTCAAGAGTTTCGTTTATATACTCCGCAAGTTCCCTGACACCCTCGGCAGTATGAAGCGTAGTATAGAAATATATTCCCACTTCCAGACCGGCTTCACGAGCTTTCCGGATATTTTCAGAATACCAGTCATCTTGTTTTATTTCGTCGTAAAAATGTCCCATACGTATTATGACAAAATCACAACCGGCATTCTTTACCGCATTGAAATCAATATCACCCTGCCATGTTGATACATCTATTCCAAATTTTACATTATCTCCGGAATATGTTTCAATAAATTCAGTAAAGGGTGTTCCGTCGCTGTAATCGGGTGTCCATTCGCCATTGAACTCATATGACGGCGTTTCACTTAATACAACTACCGTCATATTCCATGAGGTCACATTACCTGAACTGTCCGTAACGTGTACGGTTATCGGATAATTGCCGATTTCTTCGGTATTTACTTCACCGTCGTATGTAAGAGTCGGAACAGGGTCATAATTATCACCATAGCCGACCAGCTTTTTTAAATCGAACTCCGTTCCTTTTGTGACGTATGGGGAATTTCCCATATTAAAGAGTGTCGGGGGTGTAGTATCGGCAACGGTATACGTCACTTTCTTCTGAAACTCACCGTTACTATAACGACAGTTTATATATACTTCGTGTTCACCTGTTTCAGATGTGTCAAGGATTCTGTCACCGTTGAGTATTTCAACATTGGATTTTTTTACAAAATCGTCGATATTCATGTAGTCGTAAATTTCTACGGTTTCAGGCGTATCAAGAATTAGGTTATCTGGTGGCTTGACGTTTGTTTTCTGTGAAATTACCGGTATACTATCCGGCACAGTAGTTCCTGATATGGACGGGGTATTTACACTTGCTGGAAGTGTCTGTACTTCACGTGTACAGCCTGTCATTAGGCTGAGTGCAATAATAGAAATAAAAAATTTTTTCATTTTGTCTCCTTCAGATATTTTTATAAGCAAATTATAACATATATCAGATAGTTTGTAAAGTATATTTTAATATATTTAAAACGGGAGGTTTTAATACCTCCCGTCTGTTATCACTGATATTTTTTAGTACTGAGAATTTTTACCGAGTTTAATATAAGTAACATTGCCGTTCCTGAATCCGCAAATACTGCCAGCCACATATTAGGGTGTCCGAGAAGTCCGAGTATCAGAACAACCGCTTTTATCACGAGTGCAAAAACTATATTCTGGTATGCAACTTTTAAAGTACGGTCTGCAATTTTCTTTGCTTTCAGAACTGATTCCGGTTCAGAGTTCATGAATACAGCATCTGAAGCCTCTAAAGCAAGGTCTGAACCGTTCTGCATAGCACCGCTTACATCTGCACCGGCAAGTACCGGAGCATCGTTTATACCGTCGCCTATGAACATTACTGAACCGTTTTCCTTGCGGATTTTTTCTATCTCGTGAAGTTTTCCGTCAGGAAGTAAATCGCCTTTTGCGTAATCTATGCCGAGTTTTTCGCCGACTGCTTCAGCGTTTTCGGACTTGTCACCGGTAAGCATTACTGTACGTATTCCCATTGACTTCAATGCGGAAATCGTTCCGGCAGATGTTTTTTTCATGGTATCTGAAACTGTTATTATTCCGCTTACAGTATCACCAATAGCAACATATATTATACTTCCGGCGGTCTTGTATTCCGGAACTGTTATGTTATTTTCCGTCATGAGCCTTTTGTTACCGCATAAAACTTTTTTGCCGTCAATTACTGCTGATATACCACGTCCTGCAATTTCTGAAACTTTTTCCGGTATAACATATTTTACTGAATTTTTTCCGCAATATTCTACAATACTTTCAGCGACAGGGTGTGTAGATGATTTTTCACATGAAATACATAATTCAAGTAATTTTTCTTCCGTGATGTTACCGAAAGTTTTTATATCTGTTACGGTAAAATCTCCGTTGGTAAGAGTTCCGGTTTTATCAAATGCGATATTTTTTACACCGGCGAGGGCTTCTATAGCTGAACCACCTTTGAAAAGTATTCCGAGTTTAGAGGCTACACCGATTCCGGAAAAATACGCAAGCGGTACACTCAGAACCAATGCACACGGACAGCTTATTACAAGAAATGTCAGGGCGGAATAAATCCATTTATGCCACTCACCTGTAATAACCGACGGTATGACCGCTGTAAGAAGTGCTATCGCAAGTACTATAGGTGTATAGACTTTTGAAAATTTTGTTATGAATCTGTCAATTTTCGGCTTTGCGGAAGATGCATCTTCAACAGCCTGTGCTATTTTTGAAATCATTGATTCATTGGCGGTTGCGGTTGCTCTGAGTGTGAAACTTTCGGAAAGATTTATACAACCGGAAAGAATTTCATCACCTTTACGGACGGTCAGCGGAACAGGTTCGCCATTTACCGCAGATGTATCTATTCTTGATTCGCCGTTTTCTACAACGCCGTCAACGGCTATACGTTCACCGGCTTTTATCCGGATAATATCGCCGATTTGTATATTTTCGGCAGGTGTACGGATAAATTCGCCGTTTTTAAGAACGTCCGCAAAATCCGCCTTAAGACTTGCTATATCTGTTATTGCCTTACGGCTTTTTGATACGGCGTAATCTTCAAAGAGTTCACCGATACGGAAAAATAATACAACTCCTACAGCTTCTGAATACTCACCGAGGGCAAACGCTCCTATTGTGGCGACAGTCATAAGAAAATTTTCGTCGAAAATGTTTCCTGTCCGGATATTCTTGAATGCCGATTTTATTACATTGAATCCGAGTAAAAGATACGCACCTATGAAAAGAATCAGCGAAAGTATCTTAATTCCGGTAATATTTTCCGTTACAATAGCCAGTATAAAAAGAACGATTCCTATAATAAGTGGTACAAATTCAGGTATTTCTTTCTTTTTGGTGGCGGTTGACTCCGTAACCGATTCGACTTCCGGAGAAGGTGACGTTTCAGGCGGTACTATTTCAACACCGGCTTCTACAGCCTGTGCGAGTTCGTTCATAAGTTCGAGGGTGTCCTCGTCTATGTTTCCGGTGACGGTCAGTTTCTTCAGCGGAAAATTGAGTACAGCACTTTCAATGCCCTGCATATCGGCTATGAGTGCTTCAATTTTACCGCCACAGTGTGCACAGTCGAGGTTGTTTATAGTATACGTTTTAGTTATCGACGGAATTTTTTCAGCCGATACAATTTCAACTTCTGCTTCAACGGTACGTGCGATTCTGTTCATTTGTGTGAGAGTATCAGGGGTGATATTACCGGTTACAGTAAGTTTCTTGAGTGGGAAGTTGAGTACAGCACTTTCAATGCCCTGCATATCGGCTATGAGTGCTTCAATTTTACCGCCACAGTGTGCACAGTCGAGATTGTTTATAATATAGTTTTGTTTCATGAAAATCAGTCCTTTCAAATATGAATACTTGTTCATATGTTTAATATATCATATTTGATTCCATTTGTCAAGAGGTTTCCGAAAATTTTTCTTTATTTTTTAAAAAAATAATGATATAATATTATTGTATCCGATATTGTTAACCGTGGTTAACATAAAAATTTGCCTGAATAAAGCCTTAAACTTTATTTTTAAAATTTTCGGAAAAATTTTCGTCTTTTTCAGCTCCTCAAATCACTTATATATGAAAAGCTTTTCACATATCATAAACCCTTAGCGAAAGGAGTGACGGACTTTGACTGTCGATTCTAAATTCTATGCCGGAGGTGACGGTAAAATTTCAGCGTTATTAAATCCACACGAACAGACTATTAATTATGACATATCAGGCGAAAACATTAATGAACTGATTGTCGGCTGTTCGGAGTCCAGAGAGAAACTCGAAAAACTTTATACCATGTTCAAGGACAGCGTTTTTGCCATAGCATTCGGCATCACCTCAGATTATCATCTTTCTGAAGACTGCGTGGCTGAAACTTTTGTCCGGCTTACACAGGTTAAACGTTTTTCCGCCAAAAAAGGAGACGGCAAAGGGTTTATTATCACTATCGCCCGCAACGTTGCACTTGAATATCGCCGTAAATACAAGAGAGAAACTGAAAATTCTGATATTTACATCAGAAATTACGGCGATGCAGACAAGACTGTTGAAAACAGTATTTATATAAATCAATTACTTGAATATCTCACCGACAAGCAACGTCAGGTCATTGTACTGAAATGCTGTTCGGAACTGACATTCAAGGAAATAGCTAAAATCATGAAATGTCCCGAATCTACGGTAAAATCAAGGTACAGAAAAGCTATTGCTATTTTACAGGAAAAGGCAGGTGCTGACAAGTGAAGAAAAATAATCCTGAAATAAATCAGGAAGTTGAAAAAATATTCAGAGACAAAATGATTGAACTTTCCTCATCTGTGGATTGCTTTGACAAAATTTCTGAAAAAGCTTTTCCTGAAAAAAATCAGGATTTTGCAGAAAGCGGATTCACCGTTTGTGACCTTGAAAACATAACCGGAAAATCTAAAAAACCTAAGTTCATTAAATGGACTGCTGTTATTGTAGCCTGTATGGTATGTGCGTTTGTACTTCCGCAGACACGGCTTGTCGATAACTTCATAGCAAGTCTTGGTGGCAGTTCAAAAAAGGCGTATTCAAAATTAATCGAGGAAATAAACGCTGAAACTTCTCAGAATACCTACACAGTTTACGACTTACCACTTGACGAGTATATAAAATATGACAGGCTTGTTACACCATTGTATGCGTGTCCTTTTGAAGACTGCGGTAAAGATAATATAAACGTCCGTGTATTCGTGAGGACTTATAATGACATTCCTACAAATCAGATTTACGCCGTGGAGTATACCGGAGAATATACAAATTCAAATTTCATAGCGGTTGCCGATACAAAAGCTAAGTTCACCGACGAGGATTTGGAACATCTTGACGAAATATATACCTCTCCGGACGAAACGGCGGTAAAAAATGCGGTTTTGACAAACTTCATACCGACTATTACAGCGGAATCTTTCATGACGGATACAAATGACAATAAAGTTTCTGTAGTATCATTCGATTACGGAAATATATTCAAATCGGACGACGAAACAATTTATTACAGTCCTGCTCAGATTATCTATTACGGAGATAAAATTGACGAAAATCCAGAAACTTACTACTATGACATAAATAATCTTCCCACCGCTGACGGTACGTGGAAAAATACAATCTGTTTCGATGGTTTTTCCTCAATGCCGGAAGAAAGTCAGTCGCTATTTGTACGTGTTCCGCTATTCGACGTAAAAGAAATATCTTCCGATAATGCCGTTAGTATTTCTAATACTATGTCATGCGAATATATTAAAAATATATTATTAGACGAAAATAAAACTTCCGGTATCGATTTCTGGTCACTGTCCCTACAGAGTTACGGCGAAAAAAATATAAGTAATTTTGCCGTCCCTTACGATAACAAAGTTCTTAAAAGTATGAAGATGTATTTTTCAAAATCGGGTATAATGTTTTCAAGTGATTCAAATGCATCTGTAGTACTGAAATCCGAAAATACGGAAACTACCGTAACAATAACTCCCGACAGCGATTACTACAACAATTTACTCTCCGACGAAGAAATAGAAGAATTTTTTGAAATGCTATCGGTGCAGGAAACAGAAACAGAATTTTCCTCTGAAACGGAAATCGACGAAAAAGAAAGACTGCTTATGGAAGAAGACAAACAAATCTCTAAAGAAAAACAGATAAAAAGTGAATCCGCAAAAAGATAAACAAAAGAAAGTATAAATAAAAAAATCCCTCCGGACTGTATCGGGT
>CAMWUB010000093.1 GCA_947177345.1 uncultured Ruminococcus sp.
AATTTTACTTTGCATGGATGTAAGGCAAGTACTCCGGAACGTTCTTTCTATACTTAATATAGAAAGTCCCGAAAAAATGTGATTCCGGAAAAGTTTACATTTTGTATGATATTAAATTACATTCCGGTTACAATTGAAAACAGCTTTTGTAATTTTTATCACAAAATCAACACTTTAATTTGTCAATTACGTACATGAAAATAAAAAAATTAACACTTTGTTAACAAATGGATTATGAAAATATGTTACAATCTGTAATATATAAGGAAACTATTAACAAGTCCTTTAAAACAACATATCCATTTATAAATAACAGAAAGGATTTTAAATCTATGTCAAACAGATTATTTCAGGGCTTAGTACATCAGATGCGTGATACTATAGACGCAACAATAGGCGTTGTTGACGAATCCGCAACAATTATCGCCTGTAGTGACCTCACACGTGTAGGCACAACAAATGAATTTGTTTCGCTTGACCTCAGCGACTCACACGACATATTTATAAGAGACGGTTTTACATATAAGCCGTTTGGTTCACGGGTAAAACCGGATTACGCCGTATTCGTCGAGGGCGTGGACGATTCCGCCGCTAAATACGCAAGTATTCTGTCTATAACGCTTTCAAATATAAAGCAGTACTATGACGAAAAATACGACCGCAACAACTTTATCAAGAACGTTATACTTGATAATGTTCTCCCAGGGGATATTGTAATAAAAGCCCGTGAACTTCATTTCAATGCGGAAATCAGCCGTGCGGTTTTCCTTATAAGAATAATTTCAGCTAATGATATTTCCGCTTATGACGTTATACAGAATCTTTTCCCCGACAAAAACAAGGATTTTGTCTTCAATATAACTGAAAGTGATATAGTTCTTGTAAAGGAATTGAAAAGTACAGTAGATTCCAAAGACCTCGAAAAACTCGCACGTTCAATAGCCGATACACTCAGCAGTGAATTTTATACAAGGGTCAATGTCGGTATCGGTACAGCAGTAATAGGCGTAAAGGAACTTGCACGTTCATTCAAGGAAGCACAGATGGCTCTTGAAGTCGGTAAAGTTTTCGATACTGACAAGGCAATTGTAAGTTATGATAATCTCGGTATCGCAAGACTTATTTATCATCTTCCTACCGTACTCTGTGAAACATTCCTCCATGAAGTATTCAAAGTAGGTAGTATTGAATCCCTTGACCACGAAACTTTATTCACTATACAGAAATTCTTTGAAAATAATCTTAATGTTTCTGAAACTTCAAGAAAACTGTTTGTCCACCGGAATACGCTTGTATACAGACTTGAAAAAATAAAGAAACTCACTGGTCTTGACCTCAGGGAATTTGACCACGCTATAATATTCAAAATTGCCCTTATGGTAAAGAGATATCTCTCTGCTAATCCGGTCAAATTTTAAGGCAGGTGTAAATATTTGGTAGAACTTAAAAACGTATCTGTAACTTATTCAAGCGGTGTCGACGCTTTAAATAATATCAGTCTTAAAATAAATGACGGCGACTTTGCATTTGTTGTAGGTTCGTCAGGTGCGGGAAAAAGTACCATGATTAAACTGCTTCTCAAGGAAATAGATGCCACAAGCGGTTCTGTATCCGTAAACGGCTATGACCTCGGCAAGCTGAAAAAAAATAAAATTCCGGAATTCCGGCGTACACTCGGTTTTGTCTTTCAGGATTTCCGGCTTATACCGTCAATGACTGTATACGAAAATATAGCTTTTGTACTCCGTGTTATTGATGCTCCGGTGAAGTATATAAAAAAACGTGTTCCGTATGTTATAGGACTGGTAGGACTTAAGGAAAAAGCAGATTCTTACCCGGATGAACTTTCCGGCGGTGAAATGCAACGTGTGGCTATTGCCCGTGCTTTAGTAAATGACCCGCAATTAATAATCGCCGACGAACCTACCGGAAATATTGACCCTGAACTTTCATACGAGATAGTAGAACTACTGAAAGGTATCAATGACCAGGGAACTACTATTCTTATGGTTACGCATGAACACGACCTTGTAAGGCATTTCGGCGGACGTATCATAAATATTACGGACGGTCAGATTGTTTTTGACGAAATAGTAGCCGGTACTTCCGATGACCTCACCGACTTTGAACCGGCTATACTTCCCGTACATGACAGCTTCACTCATGACGACGGCACGGACGCTGAAGAACTTCTTGGTAATTCTGAATTTCCTGATATTGATTTCAGCGACGAACCTGAAGAAATTCCTGAAATCCGTTCAGTTACTCCTGTATCTCCTGAAATAAAAATAAAATCATATCGGACTACTCTACAGGAAGAACTTATTATAAATGATGTTCCTGAACAAAATTCCGAAGAAATATCTGCAAATGTAGACGACAATATAAACGAACTTTTAGCGGTTCTTGAAAATTCCGGAAATGATTCCTCCGAATCCGCAGACCCTGAACAGATAATATCGGCTATCATGGAACAGTCACAAGGAGGTACAGAATAATGAAACCAAGTGGTTTTAAATATCTCGCTGACCAAGGCGTTGAAAATATCTGGAAAAATAAAATGATGGCTTTTGCTACTTTCTGTGTACTTCTTATATCGCTCCTGCTCGTAGGAGTTGCCGGATTATTCTATATAAATATCAATTCCATGATAACCGGTCTCAGCGAACAGAACGAAATAGCAGTATATGTTAATATAGGTACTTCAGATGCAAGAGTCACTGAAATTGAAAATGAAATAACTAATCTCGATAACGTAAATACTATAGAATATATTTCAAGGCAACAGGCTCTTGAACGTATGCAGAACAGAATTGACAGCCGTGGACGTGCTATATTCAATTATATTGACGGTTACGACTTCATGCCAGACGGTTTCAGTGTTACACTTAAAGATACTTCGCTTATAGAAGATACTACAACTGCTATATCCATGATACCTGATATTCAGGAAGTTGATTCTTCAACACAGGTTACGGAATTTCTTATAGAACTAAGAAAAATGGCTACACTTATCGCCGGTGCGGTAATAATAGCACTCATTATAGTATCTATGATTATGATTTCAAATACTACAAAGGCAAGTGTATACGCTCGGCGTGAAGAGATTCAGATTATGAAATACGTCGGTGCTACTGATGTATTTATCCGTATGCCGTTTTTCGTCGAGGGCATGGTAACAGGTTTCTTTTCCGGTACGGGTGCATTTTTCATAACATGGGCGATATATCGTTCTGTTTATAACGTACTTACTTCACAACCTGCTCTTATGAGTGCTTTCAACATAGGAAATATTATTCCGTTTGCACAGATAAGGCTATCTGTACTTATCAGCTATCTGCTTGCTGGTGCTTTAATGGGTGCTGTTGGTAGCGTAATAAGTACACAGAAACATCTTGATGTCTGAGCGAAAGGAGTGGCAGACAGTTTGAAAAAAATATTAGCTAAAATCTTTACTTTTATTATATGTTCTGCTGTCTCCGTCGGAACGGTAATCAATTTTTCGTCAATTGAAAATTCTGCCAAGACTATTCCGGAAATTCAGGCGGAAAGAAAAGCCAATGAAGACAAAATAGCTGAATATGAAAAACAGATTTCTGAATTAAGTGAAAGTATGTCCGGTGAGCAGGCTTTTCAGCAGGCTTTATCGGAACAGATTTCACTGATTCAGGAAAATATAACTCTTTTAAGTCAGGAACTTGATAAATTAAATTCAGATATTCAGAAAGCCAGCGAAAATATAGAATTTCTTGACTACAGCATATCACAGCGACAGAAAGAAATTGAAGAAAGTATTGAACTTTTCAAAAAACGTCTGTGTGCTATGTATATATCTGGTAACAATGACAATATGATTTCTGTATTACTGGGTTCTTCAAGTTTCTACGATATGATGACCCGTGTTAAAATCGTCAACAATATGGCGGAATACGACGAAAAACTTATTAATGATATTCTCGGTGATATAGACGGTCTCGAAAAGGACAGAAAAGACCTCGAAACTGAAAAGCAAAGTCTTGAAGTAAAGCTATCCGAACAACAACAGAAAAAATCTGAAAAAACTGCTGAAATACAAGCCCTTAATGACAAAATGGCTCAGTCACAGGAAATAGTTGCACAGATAAACGCACAGCAGAATAAAATTCAGAACTCAAAACAGGACGCTGAAACACTCCGTGCTGATTTCGATAAGCAGGAGCAGGAAATTCAGGAGGAAATAAGGAGAAAAGCCGAGGAAGCTCAGAAATTCTATGAAGAACTTCAGCGACATAAGCAGGAAGAAGAAATACGTCAGAAACAGGAAGAACTCAGACGTAAACAGGAAGAACTAATCAGGCAACAGCAGGAAGAAGAAAAACGCCGTCTTGAAGAAGAACAACGTCTTGAACAGGAAGAACAGGAACGTATCAGACAAGAAGAGGAACTCCGGAGGCGTGAAGAAGAAGAACGTCGCAAAAAAGAGGAACAAGACAGATTATATCAGCAGTGGCTTGAACAACAAGTACCACAACAGGAATCCGTTCCGCCTGAAATTCCTGCTCCTGAAACTCAATCATATGTCTGGCCTGTACCCGGTTACTATTATGTAACAAGCTATTACGGTGAACGTGAAGGTCTGCAACATCGTGGCATAGATATAGGCGACGCCGGTATTGACGGTGCTGATGTCTGTGCTGTCCGTGACGGTATCGTAATATCTGTAAATAATTCCTGTACACACAATTACGGAAAAGAGGACATTGGTTGCGGTTGTGGCGGTAACTTCGGAAATTATGTTACTATATCACATGACGGAACGTATACAACTATATCCGCACATATGGCATATGTTACCGTTTCAGTCGGCGATTACGTCCAGCAGGGTCAGAAAATAGGTGCAGTAGGTTCTACAGGCTGGTCAACAGGTCCGCATCTGCATTTTGAACTCCGTACCAATGGTACAGATTCCAACCCCCTCGATTATATAAGTCCGTAAAATAGTTTTATGAAAGGAGGCAGTAGTCTTTAAAGACTACCGCTTATAATGAAAAATTTAATCATAGTTAAAAAAATTCTTGCCTTTATGACTTGTTCCGCAATATCCGCCGGAATAATTGTAAACTATCCTAATAATGAAGACATTCAGACAGACGTTTCAGCTAAGACAATTGCAGAAATTCAGGAGGAAAGAAGAGCAAATGAAGCTAAAATTGCTGAGTATGAAACTCAGATAAATTCTCTCGAAAACGATAAAGTAAATCAGAAAGCTTTTCAGGAAACTCTTGCTGACCAGATTTATCTTATTCAACAGAATATATTTCTCCTTAACAATGAACTCGATAAACTTACCGGTGAAATTTCCACTACAGAAGAAAATATCAGACATCTTGATTCTGATATAGCCGTACAGCAGGAACTTATCAACAGTAATATCGAATTATTCAAAAAGCGTCTTTGCACTATGTACATATCTGGTAATAACAAGCTCGCTGAAGTGGTACTGGGTTCTGCAAGTTTCTATGATGTCATGTCAAGTGTGGAACTTGTAAACAGAATAGCATCACATGACGAGGAACTTATAAACAAGCTCCTTGACGAAATAGACGGTCTTGAAAAATCTAAAAAAGACCTCGAATTTGAAAAATTCACACTACAGACAAAACTCGAGGAGCAGGCAGATAAAGTAACTCAGAAATCAGCGGAAATTCTCCAGCTTAACGAAAAAATGGAACAGACTCAGGAAATTATCGACAGAATAAAATTAGAACAGATTCGGTTAGACCAGACTAAAACCGATACTCAAAAATATCTCGACGAACTCGCTCAGGAAGAAGTCAAGATAGAAGAGGAAATCCGCAGACACGCCGAAGAAGCACAGCGTCGTTACGAAGAAGAACAACGTCGCATAGCACTGCAGAAAGAAGCAGAACGTCTTGAAGCTGAACGCATAGAACAGGAAAGACTGGCTATTGTTGAACAGGCATCACGTGAACGGGAGTCAAGAGAAATTGAATCACGTGAAAATGCATCTCGTGAACAGGAATCAAGGGAAATCGAATCTCGTGAAAATGCGTCTCGTGAACAGGAATCAAGGGAAATCGAATCTCGTGAAAATGCGTCTCGTGAAC
>CAMWUB010000094.1 GCA_947177345.1 uncultured Ruminococcus sp.
TCATAAGCAATTCAAAATAACTGCCGTCGGAATATTCCGTAACATATTCATTACTGTCATCGGAATTATAACATCTGCGAACACAACATATTAAACCGTCTTCAATATGGGTTTTTCCGTATGTGTTATCAAAGTCCATTGCTTCCGTAAAATTCTGCGGAATCCATTCCGGCATATTTTCAGTAACTTCTTCTGCACTGGCTGTATACGGTACGGCAGAACTACACATAATCAGTGCCGATATCATAGCTATTAATTTTCTGTTCATAATTGAACCTCCTGTAAATATATTCCTGTATTTATTGACGTTTCATAATACTATAATGTGCGGTAAAAACGATATTTTTTTAATTTAACAAAAAAATCCGTATATCAGAAATATACGGATTTTATATTTTATTTCAGGTATTCATTATAGAAAGACACAATTTTGTCAAAAGGTATAATGTCGGTTCTGTCATATAGGTCTGTATGGACAGCGTCAGGAATAATCATAAGTTCCTTGTTATCGCCGTTAAGGAGTTTATAAGCGTCTCTGCTGAAATAACATGAATGTGCTTTTTCGCCATGAATAAGCAGTACAGCGGATTTTATCTCACCGGCATACTGTAAAATCGGCATATTCATGAAAGACAATGCAGAAGTTTTATTCCAACCACCGTTTGAATTAAGTGAACGCTTATGATAACCACGTTCTGTTTTATAGTAGCCGTAATAATCCTTAACAAAGAATGGTGCATCTTCAGGAAGATGGTCAACGACACCGCCACCGAGTTCGTATTCACCGGCTTTATAGTCTTTGATACGCTGTTCGTTAAGAGCCTTGCGTGTTTCATAACGTGCTTCCGGACTGTCTGCCTCGTCAAAATACCCCTTTGCATTAACTCTTGTCATATCGTACATTGTAGAAGAAACCGTCGCTTTTATTCTCGTATCCATAGCGGAAGCGTTTATAGCCATACCACCCCAGCCACATATACCGAGAATACCTATTTTTTGAGGGTCAATATTTTCCTGTACGGAAAGAAAATCAACAGCGGAACAGAAATCTTCCGTATTTATATCCGGCGAGGCGACGTAACGTGGTTGACCACCGCTCTCACCAGTAAATGACGGGTCAAAAGCAAGCGTAATGAATCCACATTCCGCAAGTGTCTGTGCGTAAAGTCCCGAAGACTGTTCCTTGACTGCCCCGAAAGGTCCGCATACTGCTATTGCCGGAAGTTTTCCCACTGCATTTTCCGGTATATAAAGGTCACCGGCAAGAGTTATTCCATAACGGTTATGAAAGGTAACTTTTTTATGATTTACCTTGTCACTTTTCGGGAAAGTTTTATCCCATTCGTCCGTTAAAATAAGGTTTTCCATGTAAATACCTCCATATTAAAAAAATGTATAAGTATATCATAATTTTTGTAATCTGTCAAGAATTTTTTTATATAATGAGTTTATCAAGTGGAAAATCGCTCTGTTTTAAAAGATTTATATTAATCATCTGTATTGCAAGAGCGTCACTGCTTGTAATGCCGTCATTACCGACAACATCGGCATTTTTCATGCCCTGCTCAGAAATTTTAAATTTATCCATATTTACAATATATTGCATTATCAGTACAGCATCGGCTACATTAACTTTACCGTTACAATCGGAATCACCATAAAGAATTGTATCCGTTTCAGTTACAGAAGTTTCAGGTTTAGTGCCGTCGGGTTCGATACCGCCGACAAGTACGCCATCCGAATAAACACATATATTATCGTTACGTACTTCATTGCCGGTTGCGAAAAATGCGGATTCCTCTTTAAAAATTTTGAGTTCCTGATAACTCCAGTCGTTATCAGGATTCCATTTGTCGCCGTAATACATACCTATCGAAAACTGATACTTCTTTCCGGAATTTGCTATGTTGTAATCGTCCCATTTTATTTCAACGTAATAAGTATCTGGTAATTTATCGTATTTCTGTACGCTACTTATGGAACTCGTTGCACCGTCTTCAATTTCTGACTGGTCATACAGCTTGCTTGCCGTGACTGTATTCACATCAGATATTTCCGAACTGTTGAAGTAATATCTTACTGAAATATCCTTGTTTATCTTTGTCGAATCGGTCATAACCATTAAAGAAACTTTCGTAACACCACAGCCATTATCCTTAGGGTCATCGATACCACAGGCATTGACCCAGTAATTATTACCACCGTCTGCACCACCGCTGAACTTCGGAGCAGGTGGGAAATCTTCAGTAGGTTTCATATCATCTGTACCGAAAAATTCATACAGACCCGCACACGCCCCTACAAACGCCGCATTGTAATCAATGGTGACTTCGTTATAGGTCCAGTCGGAAGTCTTATCATTGTGATTGTCGTTATTATCAGGACCACCGGCTAAAGCTCCGTATAATACGTATCTGTGTTCGTCGAGGTCCTCACATTTGGTAAGTCCGGAGCAGGCTCTGTGATGCGGATATTTTACTGAATTTTCATTATAGCCTACTATATAGGAACGCTTCAGCGGATTATTACCCATTATGTATTCCATCTGGCTTTTCGCCCATTCTGCATATTTTCCGGCTTTACCGCCGTTCACGTACTTATCGTGTACCAGTGCCATAAGCTGACCGGCTGTATTATATCGTGCAGAACCCCACGTATCTAACCACCAGTAACCTGCCGGTGTGACCGTTCCTATACCACCTGACATATAAGTTTCAATGGCTTTTGCGACGGAATCCCAGCAATTCATTTCCTCGTACGGACTTTTTCCGGCGGATTCCTTAAACTCGTCTATGAAATCAGGGTAGACGTGTTCACCGTCTTTAAGAGGCTTTTCCATACATATTTCACCGAGTACGCATTGAACTCCACCCCATACATCATTCCAGCAGTGGACATAACATGGTGCGGCGTAATAATCGTAATTAGGATATATTTCCTCAAGATATTTATGTTCGCCGGTTATCTTGTAAAGCCATGCGGCAGCCCAGCAGTAATCGTCTTCCCACTTGCTTGAACGGTAATAAGCCTTTGGACCGTCTTCATTGTCGCTGAGTTCTTTCGGATTATCCATAGCGAATTTAAACAGTGCCTTTGCGTAATCAAGAGATTTTTCAGCGTATTCGGGGTCAGTATCCTTGAAATTAAGGTAGTTTATCGCCAGTGATGCCGCCGCAGATGCAACATAATCAGTCTGTGGCTTATCGGCTGTGAGGAAAAATGCGGGACGTACCATACTGTCTACTTCCGGAGAGTTCCAGTAAGAGTGGTCAATATCGCCGTCGCCTACCTGATAGCAATGTGCTATTACCGTACCGTCTTTGTCACGGAACGTACATTTCATGAGATAATCGTTGAAGTACCGGAGAATTGTTTCTATATGTTCCTGCTGACCGGTTTTCACGTACGAATCACGGAACTCATAGTATCCCCACCCTACTGTTGAGGCGGCATAATTTTCCGGCATACCAAATTTAACGTGGTCACCGGCATCGTGAAAACCACCGGCGACATCTATCAGACCGTCACCGTCAGGGTCGAGAATATCCCTGTATTTGTCGATAAATTCCTGTGTGAGATTCGTACCGGAACTTTTACTGTCCGGCATCGGTATCAATGGGATTTCCGCATCATAAGTATGACAGTTCCCACGCCATTTATAACGGTTGTTTGCTTCAACATCAGTACCGCACATATTAGCGTCATAGAAATATATCGAGTACTGTAAAGCACGGGCAAAATCGTAATCAAGTCCGGAATCGTTTGCGATTGATTCGGCGAGTTCCTCAGCGGCATATGTCACCGGCATATTAGCTGTGAGTTGACACAAGGCGGTAGCGGTACACATTGCACCGGCTATAAGACGTTTTTTCAGATTCATAATAACCTCCGTTTTATTCAGATATATAATTATTTTTATAAATTTATTTTATCGTGTTTTGAATACTTTGTCAAGTTTTATGCAGAAATCTTTACATGAAAACTCTTGACATATTACCGGATTTATGTTAAAATTATAAAAAAATATGCCTCCACCGTAAAGGCGAAAGCATACGAAAAATTTACAAACGGAATCGAACCGCTGTAACTGCACGGCTCTTGGCGTGGTAGGAGTACCACAGTACCACAGGTGAGCTTACGTTCTGCCACTGAACTATATAAATTTTTTCCACGGTGAAACCTCACCACACGGATTCGGCTTCACGTTTGTATTATATCATAAAAATATTGAAAAGTCAAGAGGGATAAAATGAAAATATCATACGAAAACGCTTTGAAAGAATACGTATTCCGGCGGAAACACGGAAAAATACATATAAAAAAATATATCGGAAACGGTGGGAAAGTAGAAGTACCGCAGTTTATCGGAGAATTTCCGGTAACAAAAATAGAATGGTTTGCCTTTGCGGAATCGGAAATAACGGAAATCATCATACCTGACGGAGTACGTTATATATCATCGCTTGTTTTTTCAAAGTGTGAAAAACTTAAAAAAATAACATTTCAGGGCAGAATAGATAACTGTTTTTACTCATTTGTGAACTCCGCAATTGAAGAAGTAGAGGGAATTGAATATCTTATCGGTTGTAACGATTTAAGTTTTTCCGGAACACCGTTTTACGAAAATACGGAAACTCTCATAATAGGAGATAAATTAATATGGTGTCATGAAAAATCTGACGTTATACACGTACCGGATTATGTAAAGACAATAGGTTACAGGGCTTTTATATATTCTGTGGCGAAAAAAATAATTCTGCCGGAAACTCTCGAAAAAATTGAAAGGCTTGCGTTTTATAAATCCGCTATACGTGAAATCTATATCCCCGACAGTGTAACCGAATTTTGCGGAAATTCTTTAAGTTGTTGCTATAATCTCGAAAAAATAAGATTTCCGGAAGATTTCGCACGGCGTAAAAACTGGACTTATCTTTCAGGTATGAATAAAAAATATCCTGTGATAAACGATACTCAACTTTATGAAAATTCTGATGATGACGTTCTCATATACGAAAATGTAAGCTGTATCGCTACCCGTGACGTATATCTGACAAGTCCGTCAAGACTTCGTGAAAAGCAGATTTTCCCCGAAAGACTGGAATATATCAGACATATCAGCATATTCGGAGATGCTAAAGTAAACATTTTCAGAAACGATACTTTTATAATAGAAAAGTCTGAAAATATTTTCCATAAATTCAGTTGGCAATTTACCAACCTTAACCGACGTTTCAGAATAATATTCGATTTCAATGACATCTATGCGGAAATTTTATTCTGGATTCCTTACGTGCCTTACTCAACATACGAAGATATGAGAAACTCTGAACTTATCGAATTTTATGAAAATTGTTTCGTCAACGATAAGGACGGTAAATTTCTTGACCTCGATTTCTATGATAGTCACATACTGGAGCAGGATATTCCGAAAAGAATAAAAGCGGAAATTGCCTCGGAACGTCTGAGAAGCGGTTACAGACTTACTGAAAAATCAATCAATAATTACAGAAAATACCTTTATATCTGAATAATATAACTGTTCCGGAGGTGTTACCGTGAAAAAAAAATCGGAAAAATTCAGAAAAATATCAGAAACACTTGAAAATCTATGTTATAAGATGCCTTTTCCGGAAAGGCGTTTTTTTACCGTATATCTTGCACGGTTTGACACCGATAATAATGCTAAAGGAATCGTTGAATTTTCAGTAATCGAGTTCCGGAAAATAATGGAAATAGACCCGTATTCTGATGATATGGATTCTTTAAGGCAAGCAACAGACAGTATTCTGAATAAAATTACAGAGATTCCGGAACATGACGGCAATAGTAAAATAGTTCCCCTGCTATGCGATTGCAGAATATTAAGAAATAATAATCAGATTTTTCTTTCATTCACGCCACACAGGGACATTATGCCGTTTCTTACAGATTTCAAGGAAAAACTTTTCAGTAATCATATATGGAACTGTTTTGCATTGGAATCTGAAAGTCAGATACTCATGTACAAACTGTTGAGGTATTATTTTGATTTAGGTATAGTTGAAATAAATA
>CAMWUB010000095.1 GCA_947177345.1 uncultured Ruminococcus sp.
AAGATGTTATTAATAGAAATTATTTATAATTAAAATATTGTTATTCCTGTATCTTACTCATCAATCATTGGTATTAGTCCTTTCGGTTTTATATTGTAAAACCAACCGTCCAAACGACTGGTTTATAATTGTTAAAGTTCTGCATAAGACACTCCGGAAAGCACATCATACTAATGGCTTTACTGTGATGTCAGAGTATGGTTTCGACAGAAAAATTACTGAATCAGAATGTGTATGTGTAGCAGAACTTATGAAGATATACCCAAAACTGACGGAAACAAAAAACTGCCCCTGAACGTTCAGAGGCAGTGTGTTTTAAAATTCAGAAATCAGTTTCTGTTTAGACAGGCACAGGTCAAAGACATCAATTATGCCGTCTCTGTTGAAGTCAGAGGCATAACCCTGTCTCTCACACATGGAAACTTCATTAAAAAGATACTTCTGTACCATTACGACGTCGGCAACACTGAATATACCGTCGTCATTGGAATCGCCGTCAATACATACGAAGTCTTTATAATGTACCGTACTTCTGGTATCAGCGGAGAGGTCAGACTGTACCGTTATTTCTATGACGTCCTGCCAGTAGTAGTTATCGGTCAGATATTTTTCCAGAATATCAACAGTTTCCTGCTCCCTGACGGTTATTTCAACAAATGTATAGTTATACTGTTCATACTGTTTTGTAGTCAGATAGATATTTGAAAGAATGTCATTATTTTTAAGGAAATCTCTGATTGTAAGATACTCATTGGCGACAATCATATTTACTTCGTCGATATCCTTTGCACCACCATCAGGAATACTGAAATCATATTCCGGTGAGATGATTACATCAACAAGATTCGTTTCAATGTCATTGTCGGCGATAAACTGAACCGCTTTGTCGTGTATTTCCTGATTTTTTACGAAAAGCCATACAGAATGACGATTCCAGTGCAGAGAAGCATATGCGGAATTATCGGAATATTCGTTTTCCGTCAGGAACTCATCGAGTTTCTGCGTGGTGATTACCAGCTTTTCGAGTTCGTCGTTAGTTACCGGTGTTTCTGATTCTCCGTCAGTAAGTGTCAAATCCGGTGATTCGTCGACGGTATAGGCAATCATAGAAGAATTTAAATTGTTTCTTTCTGCAAAATCAATCATTTGTTCAAGGTCATCTGCGGAAAAACAAACGACTTCAACAGTATGTTTGTCTGACAGTAAAGTAATATAACCGGATATGTCATTCTGATACATATAGTCCTGAAGGGAAGTAAGCGTATCAGCTACTTCTTCGTCCAGAATGAGAGAGCTGTCATATACTTTGTCTCTGTTTTCCGCAAAAGCCGTAACGGAAACACTACAGAATGTTATTAAAACTGCGGTTATTCCGGAGATAATTTTGTTTTTATTCATGTTCATTTCCTCCATTCGTTATAGTGTAAAGATAATATCTGTCATCATTTCCAAATTTTATTGCAATGTCATCGCTGTCGGTAATATGGAAAGCGTCAGTATAGCAATGGTAATAAGTATCAGTAGAGTAATCGTAACCACTCATGTAAGCCTTACATATGAAGTCACCTGTTTTATCGGCAGAAACTTCCTGACCGACTGTCATATAGAAATCCAAAGGCGTACCAAATTCAGCCATATTATACTGCTGATTTATCGGAAGTTCTTCCCATACCGTAGTATCTGAAGCAGTGGTTGTTACTTCCGATACTTCGTCGGGAATTAAAGTCTGTGTCATATCGGTTGTTTCAGGTTCGGTAACAACAGTTTCAGTAATAACCGGTTCAGTGACTATTTCTTCCTTGACCGGCTCGGTTATAACAAAATCCGTGATTATCTCTTCTGTAATAACCGGTTCGGTAATTATGACGGTATCGGTTATTACAGGAAGTTCTTCTGTTACCTGCAGTTCCGTTGACGTTGAAATTTCCGTTTCCGGAGCAGGTTGTGTAGTTGTATATACCAGAGTATCAGTTATAAAGATTTCTTCTGTTGCGATTTCATGAGTTATTACTGGAACTGTTGTATGATGTATTGTGGTTTTTAACGTTGTGTGTTCGTGTGTTGTGTCTGTAGATGATGTCGTTTCCGTGATGTCGGTTATTATTTCAGTATTATGTGATTCCGTCGGAATATCAGGAAATTCACTCATATGTTGCCATGAACCGAATCCGACAATAAGAGCAACGCAGAAACCGGAAACTACAGGAGTATATTTTCTTATAACAGCCTGACGTTTCTTTTTCTTCCTTACGTACTCATCACGGACTTCAAGAACGTACTTTGTCATTTCCTCATAATTCTTCATAATGAAATTCTTCCTTTTCCAGTTCAGACCGCATTGCTTTTCTTGCGTTATACAGAAGATTTTCAATCTGTTTTCTGCTTTTTCTCATAATTACGGCAGTTTCAGTATTGCTGAAATCTTCAAAGTAGGTCAGATAAAGCACCTGCTGATATTCCTTTTTCAACCTGCGTATCGCCCGATGTACAATAATTTTCTGTTCTTCTTTCAGATATTCGTTTTCAAGGTCATTTTCCGCCACCAGATTTTCACATTCGTCAGGCGATGCCTTATGATGTCTTGAAATTTTTCTGATATGACTGACTGCGATATTTCTGCTGATTTTATATAACCACGTCTTGAAAGAGCTTTCGCCTCTGAAAGCCGGTTTTTTGATTGCAAGTTTAATAAATGTATTCTGTACGCACTCCTCCGCTATACTAAGGTTATTGATATAACTGTTAAGATACAACATAAGACCGTCCTTGTAATCACGGACAATTTCCGTCATACCAGTATCATCACCATCAAGGAAACGGCGGTAGCTACTTGCACCGTTATCCATAGAAACTCCTTTCGGATATACCTTTTTGCTTCCTTCTACTTATTAGACGCTCTCAGACCACAAAAACACTAAGTTAAAATATAAAATTTATAAAATCATTTGTTGACAAGTAACGTAAATTATGATAAAATGAAAATATCATAAAAAAATTAATAAAACAAGGAGGAACAAACATGAAAATAAACAAAATATTCGCCGTACTTCTGACGGTCATAAACCTGCATCCGTTTTTTGTGCATAGTGAAAATGTATCTGAAGAGATAGTTTATAACGGAATGACTTTCCAACATCAGCAATGGAATCCTGATGAACTTATTCTCACACACTATACCGGCATTGATGAAAATATTGTTATTCCCGAAAATATCGGCGGTTATACCGTTACGGCTATTGACCATTACGTGTTTGCACACAGGTCAAAACTTAAAAATGTCACGTTACCTGATACAATAAATTCTTTTGGTTGTGGAGTATTCTGGAATTCGTCTCTGGTATCTGTAAACATTCCGAAAAACTTACGTATTATACCTATGTCAACATTCGAATCCTGTCAGGAACTGGAAACTGTCATATTTCACGATGACATACTGGTAATCAGTCATAACGCATTCGAAAAAACAGATATTGAAATCCCACCGGAATTATGCGATACTGTGATAGAAGAATATATTTATTCATCTGACAGCTATATTCCCCTTATAACCGGCGACTGGCGTTATACATTAATGAATAATCATGGTGATATACATATCCGTATGAAGTATTATCTCGGAAACGATACAGAAGTAACAGTACCTGATTATATCAATGATATTCCTGTAACCTCAATAAGCACAGGATTAGATTCGTCGATAAAAAAGCTGACACTTCCGGCAACCATTAAAGATTTAGAAGGTGTCACGTTCAAAAGTCCGGAACTTGAAGAAATAACCCTCCCTTATATTGAAATGATTCCTAATTTTATATTTAAAGATTGTCCGAAGCTCAGAAAAATAAACTTCCGTGGAAATCCGGAAACATTTATCATAGGTGAAAACGCTTTTAAAAACTGTACCAGTCTTGATTACATACCATATCCGGAAAGCTGTAAGAATCTGACTATCCGAAGAAATGCCTTTGAAAATACAGGTATTCAGGAAGTAAAGATTGATATTGATTCTGAAATAAATGAATACGCTTTCCGTAACTGTGAAAATTTATCGTATGCGGAACTGAATAATGCGGATATAAAGTCAAGAGCATTCGGAGAATGCCACGCCCTTGAAGATGTCACAATAAATGATAATTCCACATTGGAAGAATCAAGTTTCTGTGACTGCAATATGTTGAAGAATATGACGTTTTCAGACTTTAACATATCAATGAAAAATGCTGTTGAAAACTGTCCGGAACTTATGACTATCAATAACCTGAACGCCTTTGACAATACAACAGGCGACTTCAACAAGGATTTGAAAGATTTTATATTCAGTAATTTTAACGGCGTTGATGATGTAGGTTTCATTAACCGGTACATAAAGGCTCAGGCACAGAAAATAATAAATGAAAATATTTCTGAAAATATGACAGATATACAGAAAATAAAAGCTGTTCATGACTGGATATGTAAAAATACAGTCTATGACAACGGTCTTTCCAGTAACAAAAAGAATCACAATGACGCTTCCGTACTTATGAACGATTCCACAGTATGCGAGGGTTACGCAAGAATAGCTAATATCCTTTACAATACCGCCGGTATAGAAACTTATTACATAAGCGGAGTAGGTCACGCATGGAACGTAGTGAGAGCAGGTAACAATTACTTCCATGTTGACACAACATGGGACGACGGCGACAAAATTTCTTATGAATGGTTTATGAAATCCGACGACGAAATAAGAAATTCCGATAGTTATCACACTTCATGGAAAACTTACATACCGTCATCACTGCACGAATTTCAGAGTGATAAAAAATTACCGGAATGTAATTACAGTATCGGCGACGTAAATCAGGACAGCAATACTAATATTGCAGATATGGTTATGCTGAATAAATATATTCTCGGTCAGGATAATATTGATTATGACAGTTATATACTTTCAGACCTCACTTTTGATGGCGTTGTGGATTCTTTCGACTTAGTCAGAATGAGACAGAAACTTATTAATCAGAGAGACAATATATGAAATTAAATAAAATTATTTCCGTGATGATGTAGCTTGTGCAGTATATAATGTTACTGAAAAATGACATGACGAAGGTTATATACGTATTAGTACAGATTCGGAAATCAAAATAAATAGTCAGGATGAAGATAACTAAAAGTATACGATTTTCTTTACTTTAGTGGTCTTTATAACGGTGAATGGTTATTGATTGTTTATAGTATAACAATGCAATCACAACTTTTCAGGAAGCACAGGCTATGGACAATATTACAAGTTGTATTCCATGTACTTCAAAGTACAGAATATAAATTCAGGCAAAAAAACTCTGAAACGGCGATTTAAAGCCATTTCAGAGTTTTCATACTGGCAGGGGCAGAAGGACTTGAACCCTCGGCACGTGGTTTTGGAGACCACTGCTCTACCAACTGAGCTATACCCCTATCTGATTTATTTAATTGCCGTATCCTTTACGACGTATATTATTATATCATGCTTTTCCGGATTTGTCAAGGGATTTTATAAAATTTTATTTTTTTAATTATATATTCGTGATAATTAATGTATTTGCGTTCTGAAATACGATATAATTTGTGAATTAATTATAATAAAAAAACAGTTGGTAATTATTATATCGTATTGCCTTATAAAAGGTATTGACAAATCGGGCAAAATATGTTACAATGGAGTTAATATAATTTTGTGAGGTGATTTTATGGGTTTATTTTCTTCTTTCGGAAAAACAAAGTATTTTGACAGCAACATCACGCCTAAATGTGCTTACTGCCAGTCCGGAACTCGTACACAAGATGGTGATAACATTAAATGTATTAAAAACGGTCTTGTTTCCCCTGACCATTCCTGTGGAAAGTTTGCTTATTCTCCGCTTAAACGTGTTCCGGTAAAACAGTTGAATTTCGTTGGCAGTATGGCAGATGAAGATTTATATCTTGAATCCGCCGGAGACCGTACCGAAAAAGATTCAGAAACAGAATAATTAAATATCAATCAGAAAGTGACAATATGAAATT
>CAMWUB010000096.1 GCA_947177345.1 uncultured Ruminococcus sp.
ATCGAATATATTACAAGATATTTATTATCAGGAGTACCACATTTTGAAAACCAGTCAATATTATTTAATCCGGAAATAAATTCAGAAAGTTCAGACATATATTTTTATTCCTTATTGTTTTAATTTTTATATTTTGTTTTTTCTGATAATAAAATCAAGATTATGCGGTAAACCCTCGTCAAGTCCTTCATGCTTGCTGAAATCAAGAATTACTTGACCTTGGAGTTTATTTTTAACAATATTCAATATCTCGAATTGGTCAAAATCTTTAATAGAAAATGTAACTCCGTTGTCTTTTGTCCAGACCCACCCATAACCTGATTTGAGACATATGAATTTATAACCTTGTTCCTTGTATATTTCCCTTACTATTTCTGAAATAGATATTTCCGTACCCTCATCAAGAGACAATATTTTATTATATACTTTGTCTGCCAAATCTTTAATTATTTTCTTTCTGAATTTTTCTCTGATAGGCATTATATTTTTCCTCATATTTCTATAAATGATTTATTTACAGATGTACATACTCTTGCATAGAAACCTGCCCATAAAAGTTCTTTTGCACAATATTCCGCATTGTCCACAGATTCATGATAGCTATTTCCGAAAAATCCGAAAACCGCTGAACCACTACCGGTCATTACCGCCGAAAGTGCATTACATTCAAGCATGACCGATTTTATAGTGTTTACCTCGTCAAGCTGTATCGCGTCTTCAAAGAGATTTCCGAAATATTTATAAGCATTTTCGGGAGAATTTCCGATAACTTCAACAAGCTTACTCACTTGTGGGTGTACCGGATTTATAAGTGCGTCAATTTTTCTGTAAGCCTCAGCAGTCGAGACACCTTGTCTGCCCTTTGCGACTACAAAATATCCTGAAAAATCGTCAATGGGAGTTATTTTTTCACCTATCCCCGATACGTAAGCTGTACCACCGGTCAGGAAGAAAGGAACGTCCGCCCCTAATTTTTCAGGAGAAATAATTTCCTTGCCGGTCAGCTTTGAAAGACAATACAGTACACCGGCAGAATCGGCACTCCCTCCACCCATACCGGCTTGTGACGGAATCCTTTTTTTAATATGTATTCTGCAACCTATATCAAGATTATTGTCATCAAAAAATTTTCGTGCGGATTTGTAGGCAATATTTCTTTCGTCGCACGGTATGGGGTCGGAAGTCCGGAACTCGTCGGGAACTTCACACGTCAGTGAAATTCCGGAATCTGTCAATTCAACGGTTATTTCGTCGTAAATGCTTACGGTCTGGAAAACGCTTTCGATAGAGTGATAGCCGTTATCAAGTTTGCAGGTAACGTCAAGTGCGAGGTTTATTTTTGCCGGAGACTTAATTTTCATAATTTTCACCCTTCAGTTTTTCAAGGAATTTTTCAATACGTTTCATGGCCTCCATGAGATGTTTAAGCGAATAAGCATAGGAAATACGTATATAACCCTCACCACTGTCACCGAAAGCACTTCCGGGGACTACCGCAACTTTTTCTTCGTATAACAGACGTTCACAGAAATCTTCGCTTGAAAGTCCGGTACTCTTTATGCACGGAAACGCATAAAAAGCCCCCTCCGGATTAAAACACGTCAGACCTAATCTGTTAAACTCGTTGACGAGATACCGCCTACGTGTATCGTATTCGTCACGCATTTTGACAATTTCAGCATCGCACGAATTAAGAGCTTCAATGGCGGCGTTCTGACTTATATAAGGACTGCACATTATGCCATATTGGTGAATTTTAGCAATCTGTGATATAATCGGTTCGGGAGCGGTAACGTATCCTAAACGCCAGCCGGTCATAGCGTAGGCCTTTGAAAAACCGTTCACGTAAATAGTACGTTCTTTCATGCCGTCGAGTTCTATAATAGAGAAGTGTTTCCTGCCGTATGTAAGTTCAGAATAAATTTCGTCGGAAAGTACCATTATATTCGTATTTTTAAGAAATTCCGCAATAGGTTCTAAATCCTCACGGGTCATTATAGCACCTGTCGGATTATTCGGGAACGGCATAATAATCATTTTGGTACGGTCAGTTATCTTGTCTTTGAAGTCGTCAATAGTGAGTTTGAAATTGTTTTCGATTTTGGTAGGTACAGGCACGGCAATACCGCCGACGAGTTCCACGAGTGGTGCATAACATACAAAACAGGGTTCTACAACAAGAACTTCGTCACCAGGGTCAACGATACCACGGATAGCAAGGTCTATACCCTCAGAACCACCAACCGTCACGATTACTTCATTTTCAGAATCGTATTCAATACCGTGTTTTTTCATTATACGCTGACTTATAGCTTTGCGGAGCGGTTCGATACCCTTGTTAGCACCGTATATAATATGCTTGCGTTCGAGTACCTGAATAGCGGTTTTTCGTATAATCCAAGGCGTTGAGAAGTCAGGTTCACCGACACCAAGACTTATAACGCCCTCCATAGTACCGGCAATATCAAAGAACTTACGTATTCCGGAGGGTTTCATTTTCTTTACTTTTCCAGATAGTACTTTGTCATAATCTATCATTAACAGAGACCCCTTTCGTCGTTTTCCTCACGGTCTATAAATATTCCTTTTTCCTTGTATTTTTTCAGGATAAAGTGTGTAGCCGTGGAAAGTACGCCCTCTATGGTGGAGAGCCTTTCCGATACGAAAAGAGCCACATCTTTGAGATTATTTCCCTTAACTTCAACGGTAAGGTCATAAGCTCCGGACATAAGGCTGACACTTTCCACTTCGTCATACATCATGATAGTTTTAGCAATATCGTCGAAACCACAATCACGTTGCGGAGCGACTTTTAATTCTATGGTAGCGTATACGGTGGAATTGTCGTATAATTCGTCGTCGACGATTACACTATAGCCTTTTATAACGCCCTCATCTTCGAGACGTTTTATTTCAGCGGAAGCCTGCTCCGGAGTTATGCCGAGAATCTCACCAAGTTGAGTATCTGAAATTCTTGCGTTCTGCTGTAAAATTTTTACAATATCAGTCATAATAAAAAATTCCTTTCGATAGAATCAGTCTATATTAATAAAATACGGTTTGCGTTTTATGAAATAACATAGGTGGGTGAACCCCACCGCCTTGGCAGTCTCCAGTGCAGAAGATATATCTTTTCCGATGTCCTCGACGGTGTGTGCGTCCGAACCGATGGAAATAATCTCACCGCCCATATCCTTAAATAAACGGACGTATTTTTCCGACGGGAAAGAATCTCCGAACCCCTGACGTATTCCGGAAGTGTTTATCTCGATACCTTTTCCGTTATATGCGAGCAGGCGGAAACTTTCTGCTATGATGTCGTCAAAACGGCTTATGTCAGGATTTATATTGTTTCTGCACTTCATGTAACGCAGGCAATATGTAAGATGTCCCAGAACGTCGAAACAGTTCATTTTGCAGAGTTCGTATATTTCCGTGAAATACCTTTCAAGCAGATTATATATACTTTCCGTTGACATATTTTCATAATCTATATAATAGAAATCCTTTTCATTCCTTAACTGGTGCATTGAACCTATTATGAAATCAAGTCTCTTGTCAAAATTTATTTTTTCAGCGATTTCCCTGTCCTGAGTAGCCTGACCCATTTCCACACCGCATATCAGATTAAAATTCTTATATATTTCCTTGCGTTCTGTAATGGCATCAAGTGAGTTATTGAAATCCTTTTGATAATTGAAATAATCAATATTATCCTTTTCGGAGTAGTGTTCTTCCGGATACCATGAACTGCATTCGCAATGGTCAGTAATGGCATACGCTGAAAGCCCTATATCCATAGCCTTTTTAATGCATAAGTCTATATCCGCTTCGGAATCCATAGAAAACTGTGTATGTGTATGGCAGTCAATCAGATTCATAATATATTCAGCTCCTTTCTGTGACCATAATATTATATCATATTCCGGAGTATTATGCAAGTTATTTTTTTGGTATTGCTATTTTCTGTGATATGTGATATAATGATATTATCCATAAATTTCAAGGAGGTTTTTTTAACATGAGAGCAGTTATAACTGTAATAGGCAAGGATAACGTCGGAATACTTCATAAAGTTTCCGGCATATGTGCGGAATTTCATGCGAACGTACTGGAGGTTACACAGAGTGTACTTCAGGATATGTTTGCAATGATTATGCTTGCGGACATCACGGAAATGTCCGGAGACTTCTCGGCACTCGTCGACAGAATGGATTCACTCGGCAAGGAACTCGGATTATCAATCCATATAATGCATGAGGATATTTTCAACTCAATGCACAGCATCTGACCGGAGGTATTTTCAATGCTTAATGTATACGATATACTCGAAACTATAAGAATGATTCAGGACGAATGTCTTGATATACGCACCATAACTATGGGAATATCTCTCCTTGACTGCATAGATACCGATATAGATAAGGCTTGCGATAAAGTCTATGAAAAAATCGTACGTCATGCGGAAAGGCTTGTCCCTGTAGGTCAGCAGATTGAAAAAGAGTACGGAATACCGATTATCAACAAGAGAATTTCCGTCACTCCGATTGCTATGCTGTGTGGAGCGTGTCCGAATCAGAACCCTGTCAAGTTCGCAAAGGCTTTACAACGTTGTGCTGATACGTGCGGAGTTAATTTCATAGGCGGATATTCCGCACTTGTCCATAAGGGATTCAGTGCCGGAGATATGGCATTGATACAATCCATTCCGGAAGCTCTTGACGTTACACAGAATATATGTTCTTCTGTGAATATAGGTTCTACAAAATCCGGTATAAACATGGACGCTGTAAAGTTAATGGGTCAGATTGTAAAGGAATCCGCCGAACGAACCGCAGACCGTGACTGCATAGGACCGGCGAAACTGGTTGTATTCTGTAACGCCGTTGAAGATAATCCGTTTATGGCAGGAGCATTTCACGGAGTAGGCGAGCCGGATTGTGAAATACACGTCGGCGTATCCGGTCCGGGTGTGGTACGCTCCGCACTGGCGAAATATCCGGATGCTTCCATAAATGAACTCGCCGACATAATCAAGAAGACCGCATTTAAAATAACTCGTATGGGACAGTTAGTAGGTTCACGGGCTTCAAAAGAATTAGGCGTACCATTCGGGATAGTTGACTTATCACTTGCACCAACTCCGGCGATTGGAGACAGTGTAGCACATATTTTAGAAGAAATGGGTCTTGAAATGTGTGGAACACACGGTACTACAGCGTGTCTTGCAATGCTGAATGATGCCGTCAAGAAAGGTGGAGTAATGGCTTCCTCGACAGTCGGCGGACTTTCCGGTGCATTTATACCGGTATCGGAAGATGCCGGTATGATAGATGCTACTATAGCCGGAGTTCTGAGTCTCGAAAAGTTAGAGGCAATGACCGCAGTATGTTCGGTAGGTCTTGACATGATAGTAGTACCGGGGGATATAACACCGGAAACAATTTCAGCTATCATAGCTGACGAGGCATCTATAGGTATGGTAAATTCAAAGACTACTGCTGTACGTCTCATACCTGCTATTGGCAAGAAAGAGGGCGAAATGCTGGAATTTGGTGGACTTCTCGGCAGTGGACCTGTAATGCCTGTCCGTGATAAATCACCGGCGAAGTTTATAAACCGTGGTGGTAGAATACCTGCTCCTATGCATAGCCTCAAAAACTGATTTTATGAAAAATTTGCAGAGAGCAGAAAAACTTATAAAGAAATACGGTTTTGATTTTGAAAAAATTCCAAAGCATGAAATAATAAGTCTGCTTGAAACTGAAATTGAAAACTATCAGGAGGGAAGTTCGGAATATATAAGGCTTTTGTGTGGTTATCTTTTCTGTATCGGTGATAAAACTGATATTTTCTTGATAGAAAAGGCAAAGTACGGTATAAATATGGACGTAGGCTGTATGATTGACTGGGAATGGCTTGAAAGTCTTAAAAACGACGGTATAGAAACTGAATACTGTTATTACAGAAACAAAATGACAGAAAATTTTATAGAATACTATACAGCTGTATCTTAAACACATCTAC
>CAMWUB010000097.1 GCA_947177345.1 uncultured Ruminococcus sp.
AAATTTTATTGATTCCGCACCCGGACATATTTTTCAGTATGACAAAAATTGTCGCCTTCTTTTTATTATAGGAAATATTTCCGAACAGTCAGGCGGTTTTGATAAGCCGTCAGCGATTGAAACGGTGGGAAAAAATATTTATATTCTTAATTCCGGAAAAAATAACGTGACTATTTTTTCAGAAACGCAATTCGGCGAAAAAGTTCATGAAGCAGTTGATTTATATAACTCCGGATATTATGCCGAAACTCTCGATTTATGGCTTGAAATCCTTAAATATGATGCAAATTATCCGTATGCTTATAAAGGTCTTGCTTATGCGTTTTTAAGAAACGGTGAATATAAAAATTCAATGAAATACGCAAAACTTGACGGCGATTCAGAATTATATGACAAGGCTTTTCGGGAATACCGGCGAATCTTTCTGAAAGAAAATTCCGGAAAATTTGCAGTAATAATATTATTGATTTCCGGAATCATCATAATTAAAAAACGAGGTGGAAATAATTGAAAAATTTCACACAGATTCAGTGGCTGAAATATGTGGTCACGAATATTCCGGACGGTTTCGAGGATATGCACTGGAAAAAATCAGGTTCGCTGAAAATTTCATTCATAATTCTGACTTTGTTTTTTTTCGGAATCATTGTAAAAGACAGATTATATAGTTTCCAGTTTTCAGCGGATTATGAAAAAATATTCAATATAATTCCGTATATCATGAAAAGTCTGTTTCTTTTTACGGCGTGGACAGTAGGGAACTGGTCAGTATGTACCCTCCTCGACGGCGAGGGTACTATAAAAAATATTTTCATATACAGTGCATATGCTATTTTTCCTTATGTAGTACAGATATATATAAATCTGATTTTTTCTTATATTCTCGTCAGGGACGAATATATTTTCATGCAATTGACGGAAATAATCGGGACAGTATGGAGTATTATTCTGATATTTTCGGCAGTAAAAGCAGTCCACCAGTATACGCTGAAAAAAACATTTACAGCAGTAATTTTAACATTAGTCATGATGCTGATAATGTTTGTAATTCTGATACTTTTCATGTTATTGATACAACAGATTCTGATATTTATTTCAGAAATTTTCACGGAAATAATTTACAGATTAAGGGTTTAAATTATGTATAAAATAAAAATATTTTTTATAATTATACTTTCATTTTTTTCTATGACTTTTTCAGAAGTTCATAAAAAATTTACAAATGTTCCTGATTACGTACCACCAAAATTTTCATATAATCCGGAAATCCGTACAGCTACAGAAAACGAAAATTACAGACTTCTTGTTTACGATAAAACAGCTATTTTCGGCTTACAGGACAGGAAAACCGGTTATATATGGTGGTCATCACCGCCAGAGGATTTAAACAACGATATTAAACCGGTAGTCGCCGAAAGTTTAAAATCTTCCGTTATTCTGAAATATGGTGAACTTAAAAAACATACTGAAAATCATTATCTTCGTTCAGGAAGTCCGGACTGTGAAACCGGTGTTACAGATATTCCTGACGGAATAAGAATCGACTATAATTCAGAAAATTTTCATTTTTATGTTGATTATATTCTTGAAAAAAACTATCTTAAAGCTGTCTTCGATACTTCCGGACTGGTGGAAAAAAATAATTATGAAATCGCAACGGAAATTACAGTTTCCGGAAACTTCGGAGCATCTGACGATACCGAAAACGGTTACTTTATAGTTCCGGACGGTTGTGGTACACTGATAAATTTCAATAACGGAAAAATTGATTCCGCACCATATAAGCAGAAAATTTACGGTGAAAATCTTACAGCAGTTCCGGAAAAAATTTCAGTTACTGAGCAGGCATATTTACCGATATATAGCATAGTCCGTGAAAATAATGCACTGTTGGCGATAGCCTCGCAAGGTGATGCCGACGCTTATATTTCAGCGAATGTTTCCGGACAATCCGGTAGTAATTATAATACTTGTAATTTCACGTTCATATTGCGGAATACCGATAATTATTATATGTCCGATAATACGGAAAAATTTACTGTTTTTGAAAATGGTGCTATAGATTCAGGAAATATTGAAATAATTTATTATCCGATTGTTAAAGAAAATATAAATTATACAGATGTTGCGGAATGTTATCGTAATTATCTGATTAATGAATGTAATCTGAACCGGTCTGTAACTGAAAATTACTCTCCATTGTATCTTAAATTCTATGGTGGTACGGAAAAGAAAAAATCATTTTTCGGTATACCGTTAATACGGAAACAGAAAATAACTTCATTTAGTAATATACTTGAAATACTAGGAAAGCTGGGTGATATTGAAGATATAGTAATTTCATGCGAAAATTTTACGGATTCCGGAATAGAAAATAAAATTGATACTGATTTCAAACCAGCCCGAATTACAGGCGGAAAAAAATATTTCAGAAAATTTATGGATTTCATTGAAAAAAATAATTTTGAATTTTATCCGGTTTCAGATATTGATTATTTTTCCGGAAACGGTTTCAGTATTTTTTCCGGAACTATAAGAATTTCCGGAGTATATACGGAAATTCCGTACTATAATTCGGCGTTCAGTACTCCGGATAATTCACGCAGGAAAAAATATCTGTTATCTCCGGAATATTTCAGTAAAATGGATAATTTTTCCGGAAAAATAACATCTTCACTGTATGGCGATTACGGAAAAAATAAAATAACACGTTTTCGTACTATGGAAATTATAAAGGAAAACATTTCAGATAAGAATGTTTTCGCCGACGGTGCAAATGCCTATATATTGCCGTATGCAAGCCATGTAATAAATATACCGGTTCATTCAAGTGGATTCGATATATCAGATATGGACGTTCCGTTTTATCAGATTGTACTTCACGGAATTATTCCGTATACGTCGACGGCGGTTAATGCAAGTGCAGATATTTCAGATATGCTGTTGATGTCGGCAGTTACCGGAAGCAGTTTGTATTATGACTTGATAAAATCCGCTGAGGAAATAAGAAATACTGAATTTGATTATCTGTTTTATGCCGATTCTTCATACTGGACTGAAACTATTTCTGAACAGTATAATATTATTTCGTCCATACTGAAAGCTGTAAGCGATTCCACAATTACCGGATATATCGTTGAAAATTCCGGTCAGAACATAACTACAACCTTTTCAGACGGTAATGTAATAAAAGCTGATTTTGCCGAAAAAACCATAAAATTTAATAATAAAATAATCTATACGGGGGAGTAAATGATAAATAAAAGAAAAATTAAGTATTCCGTCAGAAAGTCGCTTTATGGCTACGGTTTTATATTATTATGGTTTTCAGGGACCGTAATATTTTTTCTGATACCGCTTGTTAAATCGTTGATTTATTCATTCAGTGAAGTCAGTATAGATTCCGGAAAAACTGTTGTAAAATATATCGGATTTGAAAAATATATGAAAGTCCTTACAGAAGACGAAAAATATACAGAATATCTCACAGATATGATTATTGAAACTCTCTGGAAAACTCCGGTTATAATAATATTTTCGTTATTTACCGCCATGATACTCAATCAGAAGTTCAAAGGCAGAACTTTCGCACGGGCTGTATTTTTTTTACCGGTAATAATAGTCACCGGCACGGCATACAGAATTATTTCCGGAAATAATGATGTTTCAGATTTTTCAACTGTTTTCACAACTGATTTTACAGGTGATTTCCTTGAATTTATGGGATTTTACGGAGCAGGCGACAAAATTAATGATTTTGTTTCAGCGATTGCGGATAATATTTATGGTATAGTTTGGAACAGTGGTATACAGATATTATTATTTCTGTCGGCATTGCAGAATATTCCGGCATCAGTACGTGAAGCATCATTAATAGACGGTGCAACAACATGGGAATTTTTCTGGAAAATAACAGTACCTTATATAAAACCGTTTATTGTCGCAAATATAGTATTCACAATAATTGATACTTTCACCAATCCACTTAATAAAGTCATGGAGAGGGTCTCAGTTATGCGTAATCAATGGGCATTCGGTGAGGCTTCCGCTATGGCGTGGATTTACTTTATAATAATTATGTCCGTAACTGCATTGACTGTTATCTTGTCAAATAAAAGAAGTGATTGATATGTATAAATTAAGAAAATATATATGGAATTTTTTCCGGACAGTGATTCTTATATGTACTGAATTTATAATAATGTATCCGATAATATATATGATTAGCTGTGCATTCCGTGACAGTGCCGATATGAATGACCCGTCTGTGATATGGATTCCGAAACATTTTACACTCAATGTCATAAGAGATACCATAAAAGCTATGGATTTCGGAAATACCCTGAAAAATACATTGATTCTTAATACCGGCTGTGCAATAGTACAGGTTCTTTCGTGTTCCGTGACCGGTTATGGCTTTGCAAGATTCGATTTCAGAGGGAAAAATTTTCTGTTTGGTATAGTCATAATGATGATATTAGTTCCGCCACAGGTTATATCGTTACCGTTGTATACACAGTTTATGAACTTCGGTATAGGAAATTTAAGAATAAATTTAATTGATAATATGTTGACTATGTATCTTCCGGCGATGTCCGCAAATGGTCTGAAATCAGGTCTCATGATTCTTATTTTCAGACAGTTTTTCAGAGGATTACCGAAAGAGCTTGAGGAATCCGCATATATAGACGGCTGTTCACCTCTGAAAACTTTTATATTAGTCATAATGCCTAATGCTTTACCGGCTGTACTGACCGTTTTTCTGTTATCAGTAGTGATATACTGGAATGATTTCTACACAAGTTCAGCATTTTTCAGGAATACTAAAACACTCGGAATTGTTCTCGAAAATCTCGACAGTGAGCTTCAGATGCGTTTATTCGGAGAATCCGTACAATTAAGTCAGCGTGAAAAGATTGTCTGGCAGGAAGCCGGTTGTCTGCTTGTATTGTCGCCGTTATTGATTATGTACGTATTTTTACAGAAACATTTCACTGAGGGTATAGAAAGCTCCGGACTTATTATATGACGTTTGTTACAGTTTTGTAATATGTTTTTTGTGCATATTGTATAATAAAATCTTTGAATTTACCGAAAAAGTTTCTGAAAAATCCATTTACTTTAGTTTCCATTCGTGGTATAATATATAACATACAAGAAATCTCCATTTATATTCCGGAGGGATATATATGAAAAAATCAATCATTCTGTTTGTAATGATTTTAAGTATGGTATGTATTTCATGCAGACAAAACAGTAAAGCAGAAAAAATTTCACAGTTTGTCGGAAAGTGGCAGGGTCTGAAGATTGTCGTCGACAGTGAAGAATGTGAAGCACTTTCTGATATTCCTTTGAATGCCTTATATCAGATTGAACTTTGTGAAGACGGTTCTGTAATATTCAGTGAAACTTCCGGAGAACTTATTGATAATGATGTTACATGGAACTGGCGTGAAATTTCAGACAATACAGAAATTGAACTTTACAACAGTGATGATGATACTGATGTTTGTACGCTTGACAGCGACGGGCTTTTATGTTTTTCGGAAGAGGATATAATAATTTATCTTGAAAAAGTCAGTGAGTTTGCACCGTATGTTGAAATTCCGGAAGAAACTACAGAAAATGCTACCCATGAATATACAGATTCTGACCCCACCGCTTTTATCGGCGAATGGCAAAGTATTAAAATTTCTGTCCGGAATAAAAAACAGTATCTGATTACTGATTATTCATTGGAAGATATTTTCCGGCTTACAATAAACAGTGACAATACAGCAGTTGTTTCCGGAGCTGAAATAAGCGGTTCTGAAAATCCTGTAAATTATACATGGGGAATGGTAAGCGATACTGAAATAGAACTTTTCAGCGATAACGGAAGTATTATTTTACTTTCACTTGACAATAAGGGATTACTTGTATATAATAATTCTGATATGACTGTATCTTTGCAGAAAATATAAAAATACAGTTTCCGGTATTAATACCGATACTATATAAAATATAAATAAAAAGGAGATAAC
>CAMWUB010000098.1 GCA_947177345.1 uncultured Ruminococcus sp.
TTTTTAGGTTGTGTGACTCTGCTTTCTGCTACTTACGAGGGAACTATTGACGAATGGAATTTAATTGAAAAAAGTACAACATGGGCAGGCGAAACCGGCAAACGTTCAAGCCTTGAAAAAATTCAGTGTACTGACGGTTATTTATCTTACGACTGGAACGCACATATCTGGAACGAGGTGAGGGTATAATGTGGAAATTTCTTGTAAAACAGCAGAAAATTGAAATTATTGAACGTGAAGTTATTGCAGACCAGCAGATTTCTTTTGTAAATCTAAAGTTCATATTTGACGGCGAATGGAAAAAATTTCATAAAGTAGTGCAGTTCACACAATGCGATGAAACATATAACCGTGTACTTGGTACGGATGGAACATCATGTCTGCTTCCGTCGGAACTCCATGCAGGTGCGGTCAGAATGTCAGTTTTCGGATATGATTCGGAGAACATCAACGGACTTCGTGCAACGACTGTTCCGGTAACACTTAATGTCAGACCATCCGGATTTGTCGGTGACGGTATGAAAGAAGTTCCGCCGACTCCTGACCTGTATACACAACTTTTACAGAAACTGGAAGAAAAAGTCTCATCATTGCAGAACGGCGTTGACGGAAAAGACGGTGAAAACGGTCTTTCAGCCTACGAAATCGCACAGAATAACGGTTTTGAAGGTACGCTGACAGAATGGCTTGCATCTCTCAAAGGCGACAAGGGCGATACTGGCAAACAGGGAGTCAAGGGAGATAAGGGCGACAAAGGTGATACTGGTGAACAGGGAATACAAGGTGAAAAAGGTTCAACCGGAGCTACCGGAAAAACCGGTGCAAGCGGAAAATCCGCCTATGAAATATGGCTGTCTGCCGGAAATTCCGGAACTGAAACTGATTTCCTGAACTCTCTTAAAGGTGAAAAGGGAGACACCGGCAAACAAGGTATTCAGGGTGAAAAAGGTGACAATGGTGCGACCGGTGCAAAGGGTAGCAAAGGAGATACCGGAGCAGAGGGAAAGTCTGCATATGATGTGTGGATTTCACAGGGAAACTCCGGAACTGAGGCAGATTTTCTTAACTCGCTGAAAGGCGAAAAGGGTGACAAGGGAGATACTGGAAGTGCATCTGTGGACACTGAAAAAATCGAGGAACAGCTTGCAGAACTTACCAATCGTGACACATGGTGGGGAAACTTCAATCCTGTAGGACGTGCCGAATTTCCTAACGCCTGTCTAACTTATTATGTCCCGACAGGGCAGAAAAGGACGTTTGCGGTTATTCCACGTATCGCCGACTTGGAAAACAATGCACTGAGTAATTCTCCGGTGGGACTTTTTGTGCCTGACTTGGCGAAACGTGTAGAAAGTCTTGAAAACTCCTCTCATACTCACACGAATAAAGAATTTCTGGACAGAATTGAAACAACTCTGAATTCTCGCATCAGTGTACTCAGTGCAAGTCTGACTGCCGTTGACGAAGAACAATGGAGACATATAAACAGTCTTGAAGAAGTATCACATACACACGAAAATATGGAATATCTTGATAATCTTATTCCGACTATAAGTTCAATGAGTGCAAAACTTTTTGCCATAGAAGATGAACACGGAAAGAAAATTGAGACGCTGACAGAAACTTCCCACACACACGAAAATATGGATTACCTGGATAATCTCATTCCCACGATAAGTTCAATGAGTTCACGGATTTTAGCTATTGAAAGCGAACATGGAAAACGCATTGAAAGACTTGAAACGAGCCTTGAAGATGTGAAGACAATTCTTGCTGACGTTGTGGAGGTGACCGAATAATGCCAACTATTGCCGAATATTTAGAAGAACTTAATAAACAGCGTACACAGCTTGCAGAAAATCTGAACACTATGGGCGTACAGGCAAACGTTACCGAAAAGATGAATACGCTTGTACCGAAAGTTCTGCAAATACAGCATTCAGGAAGCGGAACAGTAAAAGAAAACGTTTTACTTGACACTAATTCATTTACATCAAAGCAGGAAACAGTTTCCGCTTATGGTGAATCAATCTATATTTACGAATCCACTTCAGCCGAAACACTTCAGAAATATGCAGATGTTATCGAAAAATGGGGCGGAGTTTCAAGCACAAACAACTTTGTCGGAAACGCTTCCGCAAAGTATGGCATAGCAGTAAGTAACTGGTCGGAAAATGAAGCTGGTACAGGGATTTTGTTTGCTTCTCCGCTTGAACTCCGCACTGGCAAACTTCTCATCACCATAAATGCCTCTCTGAGCAGTTGGATGAATCAGAAGCTTTATTTGAATTTGATTAAGTCCGACGGTACAGTTTCAGACCTGAGCAACAAAATTACAGACGCAGATTTTACTTATACTTTCGATTTGATTTTTGCCGGAAGCACTTCTCTTAAAGACCAGATAATGAACTGTGGAAATATTATCGCCGGTACATATTATCTGTACATTTCAGGCACGGAAAAAGCCGACAACAGCAATTTCAGTTACAATAAAATTGAATATCTGAATTATTGAGGTGAAAATAATGCAGGACATTATAACAATTATAATTTCGGTACTGTCCGCCACCGGAATTTTAGGAATAGGCACAAAGGCAATTCTCAGACGTCTGAAACGTCAGGAAACCCGTCAGAAAGCCGTTGAACTTGGTGTACAGGCACTGCTCCGTGACAGAATGTTACATAATTACAATAAATACATGGAACAGGGCTATGCACCAATTTTCGCAAAAGAAAACTTTGAAAATATGTATCAGCAGTATCACGGACTTGGTGGTAACGGCATGATGACGCAGTTACATACAGCCTTCATGGAACTACCGACGGATAAGGAGATCGACAAATGAGAGACTGGAAAAAATGGTTTCAATTAGCTACGATAAGAGCAGTAAAAACCGTCGCTCAGACAGCGGTTGCAACTATCGGAACGTCTGCTGTTATGGGCGATGTCAATTGGCTTTCTGTCGGCAGTGCATCACTGCTTGCGGGTGTGCTTTCGCTTTTGACAAGCATTGCAGGACTTCCCGAAGAATGAAAAATATAATATAAAGGAATGATTTAAAAGTGATTGAAAGAATGAGGAAAGAAGTCCTTAAATGGGTTAGTCAGCATATAGACAAAACAGACAAAATTAATGTAACGCTTGACAATGTCTATGTTGTTTGGTCTGTAAAGGTACTTCAAAACTGGAAAGCTTTAATCAGCACCAATTTACCCGACGGTATGTATTATGAACTTACATACAATGGTGATAAGAACGAGCTTTATCTTG
The DNA here is from genome assembly GCA_947177345.1 of uncultured Ruminococcus sp. Classification (GTDB taxonomy): domain Bacteria; phylum Bacillota; class Clostridia; order Oscillospirales; family Ruminococcaceae; genus Ruminococcus. The sequence continues at coordinate 3,272 of CAMWUB010000098.1, forward strand.
ATGCTTACAAGAAATTTGATAATATTAAAATTCTTATCAATAAGGAAGAAAACTTATGACGAATAATTATAAATTCAATGATAATTCCATGCTTGCGGAACATTTCAGTGTTTCGGAGTTTCGGTGTCAATGTGGCGGAACTCATGACACAATCATAAATCATGAACTTCCTGAAAAACTTGAACAGTTATTCAAAGCCCTTAACTGTTCGGCGATAGTTATAAACTCCGGTTATCGTTGTCCGACGTATAGTGTGAACGCTGGTGGCAGTTCTTCAGACTTTCACACGAAAGGTTATGCCGCTGATATTGTCTGCTATGACCAATCTGGAAACAAGATCTCATCAAAGAAAGTAAGCTGTGTCGCACAAGATGTCGGATTTGGTGGCATCGCAAATATTGACGGTTCGTACACAGCCACACACGTTGATGTCCGGACTTTTAACTTCTGGAAAGGCGATGAGGTTGTAACTGACAACTACTCCGTAACAGATGATTTTTACAGTTATTATGGTATTCCGAAATCTTCTGTAAACGTATCAGCCACTTCAGAAGTCGTTGCAAGAGGTATTGACGTATCGGAACATCAGGGTGTAATCGACTGGGAAAAAGTCAAGGCATCAGGCAAGGTTGATTTTGCGATTATCCGTGCCGGTTACGGAAAGGAAATCAGTCAGGTTGACAAGCAGTTTGAACGCAACTATAGCGAATGTAAAAGGCTTAATATCCCTGTCGGTGCTTATTGGTATACTTACGCCACAACCGCCGTTGAAGCGAAACAGGAGGCTTCTGTGTTCCTCAGAACGCTTGCCGGAAAGTCTTTTGAATATCCTGTCGCATTTGACATAGAAGAAAAATCAAACCTTATCCGTGCATCAGAACTGTGTGAGGCTTTCTGCTCCGAAATCGAAAAAGCAGGATACTATACGGCGGTTTACAGCTTTAAATCGGCATTTGAAAGCAACATCAGCGATATTAAAGAAAAATATGATACTTTTCTGTCGCACATCGGTGTAGAACAGACCGATTATTCCGGTGACTATGGATTGTGGCAGTACTCCTGGACGGGACGTATTGACGGTATCTCCGGTGATGTTGACTTGGATTATGCCTATAAAGACTATCCATCCATTATCAAAAATTCCGAACTGAATGGCTTCTCAACGTCTGATACTCAAAGTTCAGTTTCTGAAAAGAGTATTCTTGAAAAGATTTTAAACCATGTGGTGAGCATTGACAAAAAAATGAAATAATTATATGTGGGCAACTTAGGTTGCCCACATTTTTTCTTTATATCAACACATATTATATTTTTGGTGTACAAAATCTGCTATTTCAATTGCAGACATACCATCAATATTTTTTACAATAGCTTGATTCTTATAAAGCCCATCGATTTTTCCAATGTCAACAGAATCAACTCCCAAGAGACATATTTTGTTACCATTGCCTGTATTAATAAGCTCTTTTACTGCTGACCACTCAATATGACCTGTCCAGTTTTTCTTTTTGTAATCTGGAGAAAGTAAAACTACAACACAATCACAGTTCTTAAAATAAATCTGTCTAAGTATGCTATCTCCATGTACACCATTTATAAGCACATCATGCCATGAATCATAAAAAATGTCATCTTTATTATAACCTAGTTTAAGAAGCTCGTAACAAAGTGGCTCTACAAATTGTTTTCGATATTTACCTGAAAATGTTATCCCAATTTTAAAGTGTGGCACACAAATTTTCATACCTTTTTCTCCTTTCTTATGTTCTTCTTGTATATCTAGCATCAATGGTGCAGAAACAGTTTCATTATTTGAACTATTAATCACAAGAAATTTCGCATCATACCTACCCTTACTATCTATATCTAATCTACTAAAATCATCTCCCTGTGTTCTTCCCATCAACTGTGGCGTTTTTGATGCAATAACCCTTTTTACACTAGAACAATTAAATGCCCATCTGAAAATTCCCACTGCTTTCTCTGGAAGCCGATACTCTTCATCATACCATTCAACAGGAAACTCAATAATCGTACTTCCATCTTCCGACCAAATAATCCCTGATTCATCGATATAATAACCTTTTACAGAGTTCATTTTATATCTGCGTGCAAACTTTTCAAATGTTTGATTCTCCTGAATAAGCAACAGTGGTGGCATATAGAATCCTTGATTGCATTCGTGATAATCAGTCATATCAATATCAATTTTGCTGTTGGGTACTTCAATATTTCTAATACCCACACCAATACCAATCAAATTTGTCCAATGAATCCTCCTCAAACTGTTCGGAAGAATCATATGTGTAACATCACAAAAAATAAACGCATTATCTGCAATAACTTTAAGTCCCTCTGAAAAATTGACACAGTTCAGGTTTTCGCAGGAATCGAATGCCATACTATCAATTTTTATAAGTGAAGGCGGAAAGGAAATTGACTTAAGAAAATGATTGTCCTTAAAAGCGTTCGGCGCAATTATTTCAACCCCATTTGGAATCGCATATATTTCTTCTTGTTTTCCACATGGATAACAAATCAATATTTTCATATCTTTTGAAAAAAGCACACCATCAATTGAGCAGAAAGCCTGATTATCGTCTGCTACATTTATCTCATCAAAGCATTCTAACCTATCATCCGATGCCCAACAAGGTTTTTCAGTTAAAATTATAGCATCAATTTTTGATACAGATGCTGGAATATCTCTGTCACTTATACACAA
>CAMWUB010000099.1 GCA_947177345.1 uncultured Ruminococcus sp.
GTTCTCAGAAGAGAACCGTTTTTATTATCAGTCTATGAATTTTGCGGAAATAATTGTATAACCATATGGTTTTATTTCAACCGTATTGTTTTCAAAGTATCCGCATACAGCGCCGAAATCTTTAAATCTCGGCAGGAGTTCCGGAATATTTTCAATTCTTATATCGTCGCAACTTCTGTTGACGAATACTATAGAATCAATATCGCCCTGACGTGTAAATGCTACAACACGTTCATCGAATACTTCTGTATCATTTAGTACAAAATAAGTTCTGCCCTCTTTCATGTTCGGGAGCGATTTTCTTACTCTGCTGAGTTCCGAAACGTATTCAATAAGTTCCCTGTCCTCATTACCCCACGGATAACATCTTCTGTTGAACGGGTCTTTATAACCCTGTAAACCAGCCTCGTCGCCGTAATAGATACTTGGTACACCAGGCAGGAAGAACATCAGAGCCATAGCGGATTTCAGCATATTCTTACCGTTAGTGTACTGCTGTTCATTGAGATATTTTTCAGCCATCCAGTCCTTGCTTTTGTCGTCACAGTTTTCGCCACCGAGACGGTTTATAGCACGTTCAATATCGTGTGTAGAAACAAAATTCATAAGAACGTCAACCGTCGGCTTAGGATAATTTTCAACGATAGTCATTATAGAATATATGAAATTCTTTACACTACCACCCTTTATATAGCTTATAATAGCCTCACGGAACGGATAATTCATGACAGAATCGAGTTGTTTTCCGAGAAGATAACGACGCTTTATACCGTAACTTTCCTTATTGGAGGCATCTTCCCATACTTCGCCGATAACTATTTTATCTTCACCGTAATCCTTTACACTTCTCCTCAGATTATTAAGGAACTGGTCGGGTAATTCGTCAGCTACATCGAGTCTCCAACCGGCTGCACCTTTCGAGAGCCAGTATTTCAGTACACCTTCGTCACCACAAATGAACTCCGTATAACTTTCATTGTTTTCCCATACGTTAGGCAGAGTATCTATACCCCACCAAGCCTCATAGACATTCGGATAATTTATAAAACTATACCATTTATAATATGGACTTTCCTTTGTATTGAATGCCCCTACAGGTTCATATCTGTTGAACTTATTGAAATAAACGCTGTCCGCACCTGTATGTGAGAATACACCGTCAAGAATTACGGAAATACCATACTTTTTAGCTTCTGTACAAAGTTCTTCAAAATCGTCGTTAGTACCTAAAAGCGGGTCAGCTTTCATGTAGTTTGCGGTGTTATACCGGTGATTTTCATGCGATTCAAATATAGGATTGAGGTATATACAGGTAACGCCTAAATCTCTGAGATATCCTAATTTCGACTGTATACCGGCAAAATCTCCGCCGAAGTAGTCGTTATTCCATACATGACCGTTCTGGTCTGGTCTGTAGTACGGAGTTTCACCCCATTCACGCATAACACGGTCTTGTGGTACATTTTCGTGAACTTTTCCGCTTTTACAGAACCTGTCCGGAAAAATCTGATACATAACTCCGCCCTTTAAGAAGTCCGGAGTTTTATAATTTTCGTCGTATACGGTAAGCTGAAACAAATCGCCGTTATCAATATTACCCTCGTGACAGTTTATCTTCTTTATATAATGACGTATTCCGCCACTGGTATAGGAAAAATAATAGTAATGTACGTCTGTATAACGTGGTGTATAGCTTGTTGTATACTGATTATATTCGTCAGTTTCTGCTGTGAGTTCCATATTAAGAAAACGTTCTTTGAAACCGGTTCTGAAAAGAACGAGTACCGGTGGGAAATCAAGACTTATATCTTTCGGAAGTCTTACCGAAAATTTACACATTTCAGCTCTTTTTATAGCTCCGAATATGGATTTATAATTAAGATTCCATGTATCATAGATAGGTGTCATATAAAAAAAATCTCTCCTTTATATAAAATATATCAAAATAAGGGGACGGAAATTTAATTCAGTCCCCTTTTAATTCGGGTAGATATTTAATTATTTAAGATGCCAGATTGTTTCAGCGTATTCAGTAACAGCACGGTCAGCGGAGAATATACCTGCTCCGGCGATATTATTCAGTGACATCTTAGCCCACTTCATAGTATCGTTGTAACATTCTGTACTGAACTTCTGCGCACGTCTGTAATCATCGAAGTCAGCAAGTACCATATATGGGTCACGGTCTTTGAGTGAGTTTGCAACATCATTGAAAGTACAGCCGTTTATACCGTGATACATACGTTCAATAGCCTCGTGTATAACAGGATTATTATTGAAATATTCAACAGGTCTGTAACCACGTGCCTTAAGAGCATTTACTTCAGGAGTCTTCATACCGAAGATAATATTATTACCCTCACCGGCAGCCTCGTTGATTTCAATGTTAGCACCATCGAGAGTACCGAGAGTTACAGCACCGTTCAGCATGAACTTCATGTTACCTGTACCAGATGCTTCAGTACCAGCAAGCGAAATCTGTTCAGAAATTTCAGAGGCAGGCATAAGAAGTTCAGAAAGTGTTACACAATAGTTTTCGAGGAATACAACCTGTAATTTCTGATTGATTTTAGGATTCTTTCTTATTTCCTCAGAAATAGCCCATATCAGCTTGATAATCTGCTTTGCAAGGTAGTAACCTGGTGCAGCCTTTGCAGCGAAAATATAGGTCTTCGGAGTATAATCAGCGTCCGGATTTGCCAGTAAATACGCATAATCAGCGAGGATATTCATTACATTAAGATGCTGTCTCTTGTATTCGTGAAGTCTCTTAACCTGAACATCAAAAATACTGTCAGTATTGAGGATAATTCCCATATTGTTCTTGACGTATTTTGAAAATCTCTTTTTGTTTTCTTTCTTTACTTCAACGAGCTTTTCAAGTACTGCATTATCGCTCTGATATTTACGGAATTTTTCAAGTTCTGAAGCGTCTTTAATGAACTTATCGCCGATAGTTTCTGTGAGCAGGTCTGTAAGACCCTTATTTGACTGTAATAACCATCTTCTGTAAGCGATACCATTAGTAACATTCTTGAATTTTTCAGGAGTATTACAGAACTCATCATTGAAAACAGAATCCTTGATAATTTCAGAATGAAGTTTTGAAACACCGTTCACGCTATGAGATGCAGCAACACAAAGTGTAGCCATATGAATCTGATTATCTTTGATTATTGACATTCTTGTAGTCTTAGCACTGTCGTGACCGTTTCTTTCCATAAGTGACTGACAATATCTGTTATTGATTTCAACAATAATTGAGAATATACGTGGGATTACAGTCTTTACAAGATTTACGTCCCACTTTTCGAGAGCCTCAGCCATAACAGTATGGTTTGTATATGCGAAAGTCTTAGTAACAATATCCCAAGCCTTTTCCCATGAATAACCGCAGTCGTCAAGGAGTATACGCATAAGTTCCGGAATTGCAAGAGTCGGGTGGGTATCGTTGATATGGATTGCAACCTTATCAGCGAGATTTTCAAGAGTTCCGTAAACATTCATGTGATTGTTTACTATATCACCTACAGCAGCGGCACAAAGGAAATACTGCTGACGAAGTCTGAGTGATTTACCCTCTGCGTGATTGTCGTTAGGGTACAGAATCTTTGAAATAGCATTAGCTATAGCGTTCTGATTTATAGCCTTGTCATAGAATCCCTGATTGAACATTTCCATATCAAAGCCCGGAGCTTTTGCAGACCACAGACGGAGTACGGAAACACCCTCCGAACCATAGCCGGAAACATACATATCATACGGTGTAGCGATAACTGTATTATAGTTTACGTGTGAAATGTAATGACCGCTTTTATCCCAGTATTCCTGAAGTTCGCCCTCAAAATGAACATCTATAGCAAGTTCCGGACGTGGTACGAGCCATGCAGAACCACCAGGAAGCCAGTTATCAGGAAGTTCAGTCTGCCAGCCGTCCTGTAATTTCTGCTGGAAAATACCGTATTCATAACAGATAGAATGACCCATAGCAGGCATAGCAGTAGTTGCGAGACCGTCGAGGTAACAGGCGGCGAGTCTTCCAAGACCACCGTTTCCGAGACCGGCATCGGGTTCTTGTTCATAGATTCTGTCGAGATTTATTCCGGAATGTGCAAGTAATGCCTTTACATCGTCAACAAGTCCGAGATTATAGAGGCTTGTTTTAAGGGAACGTCCCATAAGAAATTCCATTGAAAGATAATAAATCTGTTTTCCGCCAACCGAATGGGTATGATTAGTGAAATCCTGTCTTTTTTTGCCGAGAATATCAACGATTATCGAGGAAAGCACCTGATATACCTGTTTGTCGGAAGCCTCTTCCGGAGTTACATTGAAAAGTGCGTGTAACTTTTCAGGAAAAGACTGTTTAATTTTTTCCATAAGTGGATTTACATTTTTTTGTAATTTTTCTGACATTATTTTTCTCCAATCTGCCGTATATGACGGCGGTTTAGTTTGTAATATATATCCGGAATATTATACGGATAAATCACCGGAAAAATACCGGAAATATATTTACATTGAGTATAATATATATTGTATCATGTTTATGTGATTTTTTCAATTGTAAAAACTGACAAATTTTTATCAACGATTTACAGATATTAACAAAAAAAGTAATAAAAATCAACATATAACGCCGGAATGTCTTTTTTTGAATTTACAATTTATAATTCAGAAAGAGCATATTTTTTTATGCTTGCAATGGTAAAAGGAATATGTTATAATAAAAACATCTAAAAAAATCATGGAGGTACTTTATGAACTCTGACCCTTGTGGGAGCTTGAAAAAAATTTTAAAATCCGGACAGTAGCTGTTGCTCTCCATGCTTCTGACCGGAATATCCGTGAAAGGAGCATTTTAATATGATAAACTTCTACACATCTGATAACGGCGTATTATGCCCATGTAATGAACGTCAGGACGGTTGTTGGGTATCGGTGATAAATCCGACACCTCAGGAAGTCGAGGAACTTATTGAGGTCTATGGACTTGACAGCGGTTTTGTACGGTCATCTGTCGACGAGGAAGAATCCTCACGTATAGAGTGCGAAGACAATCAGACACTTGTTATTATTGATACCCCTGTTTCCGCTATGGACGGCGAAGAAACAAGACTTTTCTATACCCAACCGCTCGGCATAATCATCACCGATAAAAATGTATTTACAATTTCCGTCAAGGAAACACAGGTACTCAAAGAGGCTACAGACGGCAGTATACGTAATTTAAAACCGTCATTCAAGACAAGATTTGTCTTGCAGTTACTGCTGAGAATTGCCGCATTGTTTCTGTTGTACCTCAAACAGATTGATAAAATATCCACGTCAGCGGAGCAGGAACTTCACGACGCTATGAAAAACGAGTTACTTATGCAGTTACTCGCCCTTGAAAAATCCCTCGTATACTTTTCGACTTCCCTTAAAGCCAACGAAGCTACTATTGAAAAAATATTCCGTGGACGTGTCATAAGGCTTTACGAAGAAGACCAGGACTTATTAGAAGACCTCCTCATTGAAATAAAACAGGCTATTGAAATGTCAAATATATATACAAGTATCCTCTCAAATATGATGGACGGTTTTTCTGCGATAATCTCGAATAATCAGAACATCGTAATGTGGCGACTTACTATAATAACTGTAATACTGGAAATACCTAATATAATATTTGCGTTCTATGGGATAAATACGGTTGATTTGCCTATGCCTTATACGTGGTTTGCGATACTGCTTATGGTAGTACTTACGGGACTGACGGCTTTTATCCTGCTGAAATGGAAAAACAAATAGCAATTAACAATTAACAATTATTAATTATAAACTTTTAATTATTAATTAACAAAAGGGGGATAACTATGAAAGCAAAAGACCTTATAATTTTTTCCGCTGTAAATTTAGTTATAGTATGCCTTATTGCCGGATTTATATATTTTGATACACATTATGCGGTAATAAATAAAAAAGTCTACCGGAACGATATTAAGACAATA
>CAMWUB010000100.1 GCA_947177345.1 uncultured Ruminococcus sp.
GTTATGATGTCAGCGTTATGCATGATTACGGCAGTATTTTCAGGTTGCGGAGACTCTGAAAAGAAAACTGATAAAAATTACGGTCTTGACCCTGAAAAACCGACTACTGTTACCATATGGCATTATTATAACGGTGTACAACAGGAAATATTTGATAAATCCGTAATTGAATTTAATGAAACAGTGGGACGTAAAAAGGGTATAGTCGTTGAGGCTTACAGCAAAAGCAGTATAGATGAACTTTCCAGAAATGTTATCGCCTCTGTAAAACATGATGCAGGTTCTGAAGAATTACCGGATATGTTTGCATCATATTCAGAAACGGCATATATCGCCGATAAACTCGGAAGTGTTGTTGACCTCTCGGAATACTTCACGGAAGATGAATTTGAAAAATACGTCGACGGTTATATAGAAGAAGGCAGAATAAGTAATGACGGTAGTATTAAAATTTTCCCGACCGCAAAAAGTACTGAAGTAATGATGTTGAATCTTACTGACTGGAAAAAATTTGCTTCTGCCGGAAACGTAACCGTTAATGACCTCAGTACATGGGAAGGTGTTGTTGATATAGCCGGTAAGTATTATGAATATACTGATAATCTTACTCCGGACATAGAAAACGACGGTAAGGCATTTTTCGGACGTGATTCTGTAGCAAATTATATGATTGTCGGGGCAAAACAGCTTGATGCGGAATTTATCACACAGAAAAACGGTAAATTGGTTATGAATATCGACAAAAAAACCGTCCGGAAGCTATGGGATAATTATTATGTACCGTATGTAAATGGATATTTCACGGCACAAAGCCGTTTCAGAAGTGACGACGCTAAAACAGGTGATATAATAGCTCTTATATGTTCTACAACAGGTTCGGCATATTTTCCGGATTCTGTAACTATAGATGATGATTATTCCTATCCGATAGAATCGCTTGTTATGCCTGTCCCTAACTTCGAGGGAACAGAACCGTATCTTGTACAGCAGGGTGCAGGAATGGTTGTTACAAAATCCAGCCCTGCAAAAGAATACGCAAGTACAGTATTTCTTAAATGGTTCACGGAAAAGGAAAGAAATATTTCATTCTGTACCGGTTCAGGATATATGCCGGTACAAAAAGAAGCAAATGATATAAATCTGATAACAGATACTACAACTACAGAAAATGAGATTCTTACAGATGCTCTTAAAGTAGCTATAGACGAGATAAATAATTATAATCTCTATACAACAAAACCGTTTGAAAATACGGCGGAAACAAGAAATTTTCTTGGTGATTATATTCAGGATACCGCACAGGCTTCACATGATGAGGCATACGGACGAATCAAGGACGGTGAAGACCGTGAAAAAGTTCTTGAAGAATATATTTCAGATATTGCTTTTGATAAATGGTTTGATGAATTTTCAGCAGGTCTGCATGAAGTATCAGGTCTGTAATTACCCTGTATTTTCTGAAAGGAGGTCATATGGAGCAGGATTTTAAACAGTCGGAAAGAAAAAAACCTAAAATACAGAAAATGCTTACACGTATGCTTATTCCCATGCTGATACTTATACTGTTTCAGCTTGTGACGTTTTTTTCTGTACTTGCGATAGGCGGTGAATTTTCATTCATAAAAAAATATGCATATGATACGCTTATTGAAAAAACACGTAACAGAACAAGTTATGTTGAAAAGGAACTGTCACAGCGTATAACTTTCGTAAATGAACACGCCACCGAAATAAATAATATAGTCCGTGAACGTCTTGCGGAAAATAACACGGATATTTCAGCTCTTAAAAAAGACAAGGAACTTAACAGGCAGATTATGGAAGATTCCGTTGACAGCATAATTTATCTTTTAAGAAGAAGTATGGCAAATGATGTTTTTATTATACTCGATACCGGAGAACTTTACAACAACGGCGGAAAAACTGACAGTAAAGCCGGTATGTATCTCAGAGACCTTGATACTTCAACGGATTCGGGATATAAGGATTTACTTATGGAAATGGGTTATTCCTCTGTTTCAAAGGATTTCGGTATAATTCTTGATTCAGGCTGGAAAGCACGCATGGAATCCGATAAGGACGACCAGCAGAGTTATGATTTTTATTACAGAACTATACAGAATGCTCAGGAAAATAATACAATGCCTATTGAACGCCTCGGCTATTGGAGTGGGTTTTCAAATATAAGCCCGAACAGTGCAGGAAGTATAAAATATACAGTACCTCTTATCGCCGACGACGGAACAGTTTACGGTGTACTCGGAATAGGTCTCACCGAAAAGACTATACTTGTAAATCTTCCGCCTAATGACTTTGTAAGCGAAAGTGCCTGTTATGTTCTTTGTAATGGTCTTGATAATTCTGATGTATTCAATATATGTATGCATTCCGGAGCATCTTACGGAAGACTTATAGGTTCGCAGGAAACGCTGAGACCATCTGGTAAAATTGACGACGATATGTATAGTTTTCCGTTGAAATCGGGTATAGATGCCGTCGGTAACATACGTATAATGAATTTATATAACTCCGAAAGCATATACGCCGATGAACAATGGGCATTGATTTCAGTTGCGGAAAAAAGTGATGTTCTTTTTATTTTCAGTAATCTTGTAAAAATGATGTTCATATCCGCATTGATTTCAGTTGCGGTAAGTATCGTTGTAATGTCCATAGGTTGCAATACTATTGCCAAACCGATTTCAGCAGTAATAAAGACTATAAATTCCAAACGTGAATACAATGAAGCGATAAGATTTCAGTCAACGAAAATATACGAACTCGACCAGCTCACAGATGCTATAACACAGTTACAGATAAATGTACATAATTTTTCCTCGCAGGTATCAAAGATGATACGTATTGCAGATGTCGGCTTGTGTACGTTCATGTATGACAGCATGGACGACAGTGTTTTTGTGGCACAGAGTATGCTGAAACTTCTGAATCTTTCCGTAAAGTATCAGGAAGATATTGTTATAAGCAGACAGCTTTTTCTTGAAAATATAATCGCCGACGAAACACGGGAAATTATTTCTGAATGTCTTTCAAATAAGGCTTTTGAAAAGGAAACAAGTTTTTCAAAGGAATACTGTATAGAACACCCCGAAAAACCTACTGTCTGGATGAGAATAAGCGTAGTATGCAACAGTAACAAGATTATCGGAGTACTTCAGGATATAACTAATACTATCCTCGAAAGACAACGCATTGAATATGAACGTGATTACGACGGTACTACAGGACTTCTTAACCGTCACGCATACTATCATAAAGTCAATGACCTTTTCGGAAATCCTGAAAATTTAGGCATTGCGTGCATAATAATGATTGACCTCGATAATCTTAAATACGTCAATGATACATACGGTCACGACTTCGGAGACGATTATATAAAGACTTCCGCAAACGTACTCAAGGAATTTAAAAAATATAACAATGGTATTGTTTCGAGACTTTCCGGCGATGAGTTCAATGTATGCTTGTATGGATTTTCTTCAAAGAAAGAAATATGGGAAATTATTTCAATAGTCCGTGAAAAACTGCGTAATAGTTATTGCCTGCTCTCAGACGGCACACACTATAAGATAAGAGCCAGTGCGGGTATAGCGTGGTATCCTGATGATTCGACTTCTCCGGAATTGCTTATGAAGTATGCAGATTTTGCTATGTATACAATCAAGCATACCACAAAGGGTGAAATAACGGAGTTCGATATGAACGCATACGCCAAAGATTCCGTACTTATTACCGGCGTGGAGGAAATGAATAAAATTATAGATGAGTGTCGTATCAGATACGCATTTCATAGTATAATATCGGCACATACAGGCGAGGTTTACGGCTATGAAGCTCTTATGAGACCGCAGTCAGCTATACTACATTCACCGGCGGAACTTCTCAGAATCGCTAAAACCGGTGCTAAACTCTATGAAATAGAGCGTCTCACATGGATTGAGGCTCTGAAATCTTTCCGCAAACAACGTGAACTTGGTAACATTCCGGAAAATGCTTACATATTCGTGAATACTATATCCAGTGCAATTTTAGAGCAATCTGATATAGATATAGTCGAAAGGGAAAACGGTGATATACTTTCAAAGATAGTCATGGAAATAACCGAAAGCGAAGAGGCAGATGATTCTGTAAATATGCGTAAACTGGAGCGTCTCGAAAAATGGAAAGCCCACCTTGCTCTTGACGACTTCGGAACAGGTTACAACAGCGATTATGCACTCATTACTATGCACCCTAATATAATTAAAATTGACCGTTCAATAATAAACGGTTGCGACAAGGACGTAAGCAGACGTACTATTATTGAAAATATCGTCAAACTTGCAAGAACCCGTAATATAAAGGTACTTGCCGAGGGTGTCGAGACGGAAACGGAACTTAAAACCGTCATTGAATGTGGTGTTGATTTATTACAGGGATATTTTATAAACCGTCCTGTATTCGAGCCACAACCAATCACACAGGAAGTTGTTGACAAAATAATGAAATATCAGATATAGAAAAACTCCCCTTGTTATCACGGCAAGGGGAGTTTTTTGTGTTATGCGTGTTAAATTTTCGGATTCCGTATGTTAAAAGCGTTCATACCTGCATAAACGGCGGATTCACCTAATTCTTCTTCTATTCTCAGGAGCTGGTTATATTTTGCGACACGTTCAGACCGACACGGAGCACCGGTTTTTATCTGACAGGTATTCAGTGCAACAGCGAGGTCTGAAATTGTAGTATCTTCCGATTCACCTGAACGGTGCGAGGCAATAGCAGTATATCCGGCTTTATGTGCCATTCTGACAGCGTCGAGAGTTTCGGACACCGTGCCAATCTGATTAAGTTTTATCAGAATTGAGTTACCTGCTCCGAGGCTTATTCCATTTGAAAGTCTTCCGGTATTCGTGACAAAAAGGTCATCACCTACCAGTTGTACTTTATTGCCAAGCCGTAATGTCATTTTCTGCCAGCCTGACCAGTCTTCTTCGTCCAGACCGTCTTCAATAGAGATAATCGGATATTTATTTACAAGCGATTCCCAGTGATTAATTAAATCGTCAGATGTGAAAGTTTTCCGTGATTTAGGCTGTCTGTAAAATCCTGAACCTTTTTCGGTGTCTTTCCATTCGGAAGATGCCGAATCAATAGCAATCATGAAATCCCTGTAGGGTTCGTAACCGGCATATTTTATAGCCTCAAGAATAATTTCAATAGTTTCCTCATCACCTGAGAGGTCAGGAGCAAAACCGCCCTCATCGCCGACAGATGTCGCAAGTCCCTTGTCTTTAAGGAGTTTTGCAAGTGTATGATAAACTTCCGAACACCACCGCAAAGCCTCTTTAAATGAAGTCGCACCTACCGGCATAATCATAAATTCCTGCGTATCTACTGTATTTGTAGCGTGTACGCCACCGTTAAGAATGTTCATCATAGGAACAGGGAGTATTATTCCCTGAACGCCTCCGAGGAATCTGTATAACGGAATATTCATTGAAGTTGCTACAGCCCTTGCGGTTGCGATTGATACGGCAAGTATCGCATTTGCACCGAGATTCGATTTATCTTTTGTACCATCTGCGGTAATCATAGCACTGTCTATAGCGTATATATCAGCAGGATTCATACCGGAAATTGTATCGTTTATCACGGTATTTATATTTTTTACCGCTTCTGATACGCCTTTACCGTTGTATCTGTTTTTATCGTCGTCACGTAATTCAAGAGCCTCATATACACCGGTTGATGCTCCGCTTGGTGATATACCTCTTGCGGTTGTACCGTCGGAAAGATAAATTTCAGCCTCAACAGTGGGATTTCCTCTTGAATCGAGTATTTCCCTTGCTGTGACCTTTTCTATTTTCAGATTATTTATTTTAAACACTTCCTTTGATGTTGTTTATTGTATTATTCTGTACTTTGATGTATATTCTTATTCATTTAAAAATGTAAATTATTTATGAACAGACATATA
>CAMWUB010000101.1 GCA_947177345.1 uncultured Ruminococcus sp.
TTACTATTCCGGCAGAAAGTATTAAAGTTGTGAAAATACTTCCTTCAATGCCGAACTCACCACCGCTTAACCAGCCATGTGAAGTACGTGCAGTAGTACGGAAAACTGATTCCGTATCACCAGTACCGCTTACGCTTATGCCGTAAAAATTACCCTGCATGAAGTTCCACATAGAATGAATACCGCATACACCCCATATATCGCCGGTACATATCATGTAAAATGATGCAAAAACTCCGAAAAGTACAAGATTTATACAAGGCAGAACATCAAAACCAGGGTTAAATATGTGTGCCAGTGCAAACGCTCCGGAATTTACCGCAATGGCTATCCATACAGAATGATACCCACCGACTGTCGTCATAAGATAACCTCTGAAAATAAATTCCTCACTCATACCCTGTACAAAAAAACCAAGCAGATAAAGTAAAATCACGCCGAAGTTTATATTACTGCATAATGAAATCCTGTTCACCCCGAAACATACACTCAATAATGTGATAGCCGTTATCATTACTATTCCTGTCAGAAATCCGGTCAGATAATGCGGTATCAGTTTCTGTTTCCGTACTCCCATTGAAGTTACCGGTCTTACTTCTATGTTACGGCAGTATATTATACTTGTGATAGTTCCGAAAACTGTTGACAGTAACGACGGTATCATTACTTCCGGTGATGCGGAAATCATATTCGCCAACGCCATTGACTGACTTAATTCTATTTTGTTTCCGTCAAGCATATTCTTAGATTCCATTGCTTCCATCATGGGTTTAATTGATACTATCGAAGGTATAACAGCTTCAAGAATGTATATTATCAGAAAGACTATCAGAAACGAAAATATCTGTACAATCAGTTTCGGTGAAGTCAGTGATTCACCGGATTCTTCAAAAATTTTAGGCTTTTTCAAAAAAACACCTCCGTTTACAGTATATAATAATTCTACTGTAAACGGAAGCTTTTGTCAATGATTATTTTTAAATAATTTATATTGCGGTCAGAAACATTGTAATTCCTACCATTGAAAACAATGCCAGAAACATAGTTATAAGAAGTATAAGAATAATATTTATCGGTCTTACTCCGCCGAAAGCTATCGCTGTATATTTATTCAGCTTGCCGTCCGGAGAGTTTTTCTTTATATACTGAATTTTTTTCCGGACAAATTTAAAATAAATCCAGTTTGCAAAAAGACACATAAGCACATTTGCGACAAATGACCCCACAGAACATATAAGTCCCATATTCTGTATTAAGTCCTGATTTTCATATATGACGTTCATTATATTTTCGGTAAATACACCAGATTCCGCCATAATCATAATAGAGGAGGGGATATTAAATATAACGCTTATGACAGTAGCTATAATAGCCCATAACCACATTTTACGGTTAGCAAAGTAAAGCGACGGAAACAACAGGCACGAAAGATTAAACGATATTTTAGAACCTAAATCTTTCATTTTCTTGAATATCGGAATATAATAAAGTACATTTGTTCCGACGAACATATTTACTTCATTTAAAGTTACTCCGCCCATGTCTTCATTAAGATTGAATCCTATATCACGAATCACTGCGTTATTGAATGCGTTTCTGTCTGTATATTCATGTGACTGGATTTTTTCAAAATTCGTATCGGATTCATTATCTTCCGGCGATATTATAACTACCGGTTTTACTTCAGTTACTTTTACTGTACTTTCCCACTTCTGACCTGTTCCGTGCATATAGATATTACCACATCTGCCGTGATTTTTATAGCACTCTCTATGATGCGGTGAACCACATTCAGGACATACAACAACATCATCATTTTCGTCGAAAACCTCTCCGCAAAGTACACATTTTTCACCTGTGAATTTCATTGTATTATACCTCCGTTCTTTTTCTTATATTCTGAATTATATTATAACACGTGGCTATAACTAAAATCAAGTGTTTCTGGAAATTTTAATTTAAGAAACTGATTGACATTCCCATGATTTTGAAGTATAATATAAGTGATACATTTCTTTACGAAAAAAGGAGGTCTGTTTTCATGACAAATGAAAAAAGTATGAAAGTTCTGATAGTCGACGATGATAAAAATATATGCGACCTGCTCCGGTTATATCTCGAAAAAGACAATTACGGTGTTATTCTCTGTCACGACGGTGCGGAGGCTGTTGTAAAATTCAATGCCCTTAAACCTGATATTGTTCTTCTTGATATAATGCTTCCGTCAATGGACGGCTGGCAGGTATGCAGGGAAATCCGCAAGACTTCAGGTGTACCTATAATAATGATTACCGCAAAAGGTGAAACTATTGATAAAATAATAGGTCTTGACCTCGGTGCAGATGACTACATTGTAAAACCTTTCGACGCTAAAGAAGTTATCGCACGTATAAACGCCGTTACAAGACGTGTAAGCAGTGGCAACAAAGAACCTGAAGTTAAAGAAGTACATTATGATAAGCTTTCCGTAAATATGACACGTTACGAACTCAAGGTAGACGGAAAAACTATTGATACCCCACCTAAAGAACTTGAATTACTTTATTATCTCGCCTCGAATCCTAACAGGGTATATACCCGTGACCAGTTACTTGACGAAGTATGGGGCTTTGAATACTATGGCGATTCAAGAACTATTGACGTTCATATAAAACGGTTACGTGAAAAACTCGAAGGAGTTTCAGATAAATGGCTTCTTAAAACCATATGGGGCAGGGGTTATAAATTTGAAGTTCAGGAAGACGAAGAAGAATAACTATCCGGAAAATATAAAATCTCAGGGGACTTGTTTCGTCCCCTGTCTTGCTAAACAGAGGTGTCTATATTGCAGAATAACAATTCATATAATAAACTTCTGAAATATTCAGTAATTCTTATGCTGTCGGTAATTATAATACTTGGTATAATAATTATCAGTATAAGTTCTTCAGTATATAAGAAAACAGAACTCGAAAGACTTAAAAACACCGGAAATATTTTCATAAGTTTAATACGTGAAGAATATAATAAAAATGATTTTCACGATAACGACAATATACAGAAAATATACCGGCTTTTCGTCAATGAACATAATACTGATATTTACATATACGACAATGACGGATTATGTATATTCCCATACACTCAGAACAGCGGAAATTCCCTGAGGCTTTCCGGAAATATCAAATCAAAAATAGATGACGGTCAGTATCTTGAATTAAATTCTGACGGTATTTCAGACAAAGAACCTTATCTCATCTATGGCGATAGATTCAGTATAAAAACAAATAATTCCACTGAAAAATTATATATTCTTGCATACGGAAGTACTCATAATATAAGTATGTTTACTATGAATATTTTTCTTATATATTTTATTACGTCGGTAATTATGATGATTATTTCATTTATCCTAATGAAAAAGAAAACTGAAATATATACAGATTACAACAACAACATAATAAGAATACTGAAAAAATATTCACAGGGGGATTTTTCGGAAAAAATAAAACCCAATAATATATCATTCCCCGACGAAACAGCCGGATATATAAACAAACTTGCTTCTGACATAGAAACAAGCGAGGAAACCAGCAAGACTTTCATAGCCAATGTTTCGCATGAACTCCGTACACCGATAACTACAATAGGCGGATTTGTCGACGGAATACTTGACGGCACTATTCCTAAAAACCGGCGTAACGAATATCTCGTAATCGTTTCAAATGAGATTCAGCGACTTAAAATCCTTATCAGTTCCATGCTGAACATGAGCCGTTTTGAATCCGGTACGCTGAAACCTCATTTTCAGAATACCAATCTCACAGACCTTGTAATGAAAACCGCCTTTATGTTTGAAAAGAAAATAGAAGCCAAAAATGTTGAAGTAGAAGATTTCGACGCTGAAAATCTTTTCGCTGAAATTGACCCCGATTTGATACAGCAGGTCATATATAATATAATCGAAAATGCTGTAAAATTCGTGAATACAGGCGGAAAACTTTCTTTCCGGTTTGAAAAAGAAAACAATATGTGTATTATTGGTATAAGAAACACCGGTGAGGGTCTCAGAGACAGTGAAATACCACAGGTTTTCGACAGATTCTATAAAACAGATTCCTCACGTGGTAAAGATACTACCGGTCTTGGTCTCGGACTTTCCATTTCAAGAAAAATAGTCCATATAAATAACGGTCAGATAGTAGTAAAAAGTGTTTACGGCGAATACACTGAATTTCAGATACAACTTCCGGAAAAACAGAAAAATATATAAAATATACAGATTATCATGAAAGGAGATTCTATGGACGATTTAGAAAACTATACTTCCGATAACGCTGAAAGCGTTCCGGAGCAGGATAATATTACTACTGAAACAACAAGTGAAAATAATTCCGGTCATGATGACAATGCTTTTGTATATGCCGGTTTTGTCTATGATGCCGTTCCTGATGAGTTTCAGAAATATAATGAACTTCCTGAAACTGTCCGTAAAAGAAAAAATACAACAGGTGAAAAATTTATAATTTTTCTTTTTGTTGTAATAATACTTCTTGCTATTGGACTTTCAATATACGGTATCGCAAATGATATTTACAGAAGCCGTTCAGTTATGGACGCATTCAGAAAACAAAATCATATTGTAATGTATCAGGAGGGTAAACCCGATGGTGCTAATGATTTACGTAATTTTATCGACGAAAACGGAAAATATACTATAGAGGGTGCTGCCGCCTCCGTAAAAGATTCAATAGTTGAAATATATACTTATTCGGATTCCAAACAGACAAAGCTCGAAGGCACAGGCTCAGGAGTTGTTATTTCAAAAGACGGCTATATAGTTACTAATGCACACGTTCTCAACTCAGACGGTTTCCATACAGTCCATACTACCGACGAAAAAATATATAATGCTAAAATTATCGGCAGAGATTCCAAAACTGATATAGCGGTTATAAAAGTACAAAGTTCCAAACTTATACCGGCAGTTTTCGGAAATTCAGATGAGGCAATAGTCGGCGAACAGGTTATAGCCGTGGGAAATCCGGCAGGACTTTCAAACACTGTCACGGACGGTATAATTTCAGCCGTAAACCGTAAAATCCGTAGCGATTCAACAGGCTTTGAAATGAACTGCATTCAGACTAATGCCGATATAAGCCCCGGAAATTCCGGCGGTGCGTTGGTTAATATGTATGGTCAGGTTATCGGAATAACTTCCTCAAAATACGTCAGCTCCAGTTTTGAGGGTCTCGGCTTCGCAATAACTATAAACGATGCTATGCCAATTATCGAAGAACTTATTGACACTGGTTATGTTTCCGGACGTTTCAGAATAGGTATTCAGCTTATTGATATGGATTCTACAGAAAAAGTAATCATGATTGAAAATGAAATAGGTTTTGAACTCCCTGAAGATTTCGAGGGTGTATACATTGATTCAATCAGCGAAGATTGCGATATTTTCAATACCGAACTCAAAGCCGGTGACTTCATAACGGAAATAAATGGCGTTCCCATAAAGACTTACGACGAACTTTACAATACTATCAGTGCATCTTTCAAGGCTGGCGACAAAGTACCTGCAAAATGTGCGAAAGTCAAGAAAAACGGCAAAGTGACTTATTATGACATTGAATTTAAATTAATGGAAGATACTTCAGGAGATTTCTAATTATGAAAAAAATATCACTCTTTCAGACGGCAATATTTATTACTATACTTTTCCTCAGTATAGTATCTTTCATTGTACTACCTGACAGTGTGGCGGTACAATGGAATACAAACGGAGCAAGCAATTATATCCCGAAAATTTACGCCGTAATGATACCGGCTGTTATCAGCCTTTTCGGAATAGTTTCATGGAAATATTCTTCTGTAAGATATAATATAAATATTGAATCTTCAAATAAAATTAAAAATATTAACTCTGTAATATGGATATTCTTTTCATTTACCGGTATTATTATAAATATTTTATTTATGATTATGAA
>CAMWUB010000102.1 GCA_947177345.1 uncultured Ruminococcus sp.
ATATATATGAATATGATTTACCGGATTTTTTTTCTGTAAATGCATACACTCCGGAAGATGTACAGAAAGTTATTGAACATTATAATTATATAGGAGCAGAAGATAATAATTATTTATACTGTCATGATAATGACATAACACCGGATATTAAAACTTTACGTACAATGCTTCGTTGTGCAGATTATGAATATCGTGATGAATTATTTGGACTTGCTGTAGATGTCATGATACAGAGAATCAAGACCAATACGGACAAAATGGATAAAACAGACGATTTTAAATTCATAACAGAAGAAGAAATTAATTAACTATAATATATATTTTATCCCTTACATTATTGTGAGGGATTTTTTTATTTTTTTCGGAAAACCTCTTGACAAATCCGGAAAGATATGTTATACTACATACAAACTAAAAGTTAATAACTATATATTACTATCAGAGGAGTGATAATTATTTATTCCATAGAAAATTTTGAAAGACCGTCAGTCGCCTCGGACTGCGTAGTTTTCGGCATAGACAGCATTGAACCCGATTCTCCACGAAGTCTTAAACAACGTAAGCTGAAAATCCTGCTCGTAAAGCGTGGTGAAGAACCTTTCATTAACAGATATTCCCTTGCCGGTGGATTCTTACGGAAAGGCGAGACTATAGAAGAAACTGCCCTCCGTGAACTGAAAGAGGAAGCAGGCGTTTCCGAACCGAAAATAATAAATCTCGGAATTTATAGCTGTCCTGACCGTGACCCGCGTGGCTGGATTATTTCATGTGCATTTCTTGCCCTCACGAGAACCGTTACACTTTCCACCGCCGATTACTCCGATGCTCTTGACGCACATTGGCTTACTTTCGAGTACGAAAACGAAAAAATTACTCTTTCCGACGGTACGGAAGAAATTATTATAAATTATAATAATGGTCAGCCGGAAAAAAATCCGTTAGCTTTTGACCACGCTAAAATTATCTACGATGCTTTTATGAAACTCCGTGATGAAGTGATACATCATGATATAGTTTTTGACCTTATGCCACCTCTTTTTGCTATATCCGATTTACAACAGCCTTATGAAATAATCACAGGGAAAAAGACTTCACCGCAGAATTTCCGGAAAAAAATGTCATCAAAGATACGTGAGACCAATTTTTTTGATACAAAATCAGCACACAGGACTTCTAAACTTTACGAACGTATACCACAGGGGGAATTATTGTGAAAGTTTTAATAGTAGTAGATATGCAGAATGATTTTACCACTGGAGTTTTAGGAAATCCGGAAACATTTTCCGTCATAAAAAATGTAACGGATTATATAAATAAATTCCGCAAAGAAAATTCCGACGGTAAAATAATTGTAACTCTCGATACTCATTATGAAAATTATATGGAAACTCAGGAGGGAAAGTTTTTACCTGTTCCGCACTGCATAAGAGATACGGTCGGTTGGAAACTTGTTCCGGAAATTGAAGAAATTATAGGCGACTGCATACGGCTTGAAAAAATAACTTTCGGAGCTGTTGATTTGCCGTATGTAATCGGACGTGATGTAATTATTGAAGAAATTCAGCTAATCGGAGTTTGTACCGATATATGCGTAATCTCAAACGCCATGATTATTAAATCAGCGTTTCCGGAAGTCCCTGTGAAAGTAATTGCTGACTGCTGTGCCGGAGTTACGCCGGAAAGTCACCGTACAGCCCTTGACGCTATGAAAATGTGTCAGATTATTATTGAGGAGTGAAAAATTATGATTTCAATGAAATATAAAAAATTCTACTATCCGGAAGTGCATACCTATCCGGACGGAACTTTCAAAGTTAATATGCCTGAAATTCCAGTCATAGACAATCAGCCCATTGAGGTGGTATGGACTTACCGCAAGGAGCAGGATTTAACGCTTTTAATCTATATAACGGAAAATCTTAAGGAAAATTATAAAAATCCGGTACATCTCTATATGCCGTATGTTCCTAACGCACGCATGGATAGGGTACACGATAAAAACGAAGTCTTTACGCTGAAATATTTCTGTAAAATAATAAACTTCCTTGAATTTGACAGCGTTAAAGTTCTTGATGTTCATTCACCGGTAACATCAGCACTGATTGACCGTTGCGAAAACATTTCACCTATGAAATATATAAATACTACAATTAAATTATCCGGAATCAATCCGAAATATGATTATATTTTCTTTCCCGACGAGGGCAGTTTTAAACGCTATTCAGATATGTTCGTAAACTTTGATAATATCGGGTTCGGAATAAAAAAGCGTGACTGGAAAACCGGTAAAATTACAGGGCTGGATATTTCCGGTGATTCTCCGACAAATAAAAACGTACTTCTCATTGACGATATATGTTCATACGGCGGTACGGCTTATCACTCGGCGAAAAAGCTGAAAACAGCAGGTTGCAGAAATGTACATCTGTACTTCACGCATTGTGAAAACTCGATATTTCAGGGCGAACTTCTCAGGGAAGATTTGATAAATCATATCTATACGACAAACTCCGCATCTGATATTATGCAATCCGGAAAAATAACCGTTTTTGACTGTGTGGTTTAATTTAATGATAAAATTCACAGATGATTTAATGAAAAAAGCCTTGCCGTTTTCGGTGAGGATTATAAATATCCTGTATATGCGTCCATAGACTGCCGGAGCAGTTTTTTCAGAAGCTACAATACAAAAGCCGGTTTTGTGGCTGTAACAGATACCGGAAAACTTCTTGTTGCCGAATACTATATAATGGGAACGGAAAAGAAATATATATTTCCGTTACTGAATCTTGAAAAAATTAAAATCCGGAAATTTGCATTTTTACCGATTTATAAAATAAAAACTCTTTTCGTATCGGACGAAAAAAAATTCCGGCTTGATATTAATGTTTCGCTGAAAGTATATGGTCACGAATTTACGGAACAGGAACAGAATGCTCTGAATTTTATTGAAACTCTGCAAAACTGGCAGAATTACTTAAAGAGGTGATTTTTTTGTACGATTATATAAATCCTATGCTGTTATGCGATTTTTATAAAACTGTCCATAGCGATATGATTAATCCAAAAATGACAAAATCCGTATCATACTATACCCCACGCATGAGCAGGATAAACCGCTGGGACAGTGTCGTTAATTTTGGTTTACAAATGTTCATGAAGACTTATCTTATAGATTACTTCAACAGAAATTTCTTCGGACTTACGGAAGAAGTAGTAGTCAGCGAATTTGAAAGAGTTCTGAATAATACGTTAGGGAAAGGTATCTGTAATTCTGAAAAAATACGGAAATTACACCGTTTAGGGTATCTTCCGATAGAAATAACAGCACTTCCGGAGGGCGTGAAAGTTCCGGTACACGTACCAATGTTCAGCATAAGCAATACGCATAAAGATTTTGTATGGTTGCCACAGGCTCTTGAAAGTATCATAAGTGCGGAAATATGGTATCCTCAGATTACAGCGACAGTTGGTGTGACATATCGTGAAATCGTCAATAAATATTATAGCCTTACGTGTGACGACAATATAAGCCGTTCAAAAGCGTTAGGGTCATTCGATTTCAGGGGCGATATGGGTCTTGATTCCGCACTGAAAGCCTCAGCCGGTTGGTGTCTGTCTTTCGAGAATACGGCGACAGTTCCGGCGATACCGTACCTTGAAAAAATTTTCAATTGCGACTGTACAAAAGAACCGGTTGCATTCGGGGCGGTGAGTACCGAACATTTTGTAATGTGTTCAAACTATGCCATCGACGGCGACGAGATAACTTTTCTGCGGAAATTACTGACTGAACTTTATCCGGATACGAGTTTTTCAGCGGTACTTGATTCTTACGATTACTGGAATGTCATTGACAATATACTTCCGGAACTTCACGAGGAAATTATGAATCATAACGGTTGTATGCTTATGCGTGGTGATTCCGGCGATTGTGTAGAAGTCGTCACGGAAACGGTTTTCAGATTATGGGAACAGTTCGGCGGTACTGTCAACAGTAAGGGCTATAAAGTTCTTGACACACACGTAAAAGCTATTTACGGAGATAGCATAACAGTACAGCGTTGCGAGGAAATCTACGATATATTAATGAAAAATGGTTTTGCTTGTTCAAATGTTGCGTTGGGAGTGGGTTCGTTTTCGATGCACTGCATAGAAGAGGACGGCATTTTAAAACCTTTCACCCGTGATACTTTCGGTTGTGCGATAAAGGCTTGTTATGCGGAAATAGACGGAAAAGAATATCCGGTTTTCAAGAATCCGAAAGACAGTAATTTCAAGAAAAGTCAGAAAGGTCTGTGTTATGTTTACCGTGACGATAACGGAAAGTTACAGTATAAGGACGGCTATACAGCGAGTACAATTCCGGACGGTAATTTACTTGTACCGGTCTTCAGGGACGGCAAAATATTAAGAGAATATACTTTGAAAGAATTACGGCAGACTATCGAAAAAGAATTATCTTGACAAATTTTTCCGGATATATTATAATTAGAAAAAAACGGAGGTAATTTCTATGGAAAATTTCAACGCTGAAAAGGCAATCGAAAACATAGTTACGTGGATTAGGCAGTATTTCGAGGAAAACGCAACTCCTACAACTAAAGCTGTTGTGGGAATATCCGGTGGTAAGGATAGTTCCGTTGCATCGGCACTGTGCGTAAGGGCTTTAGGTAAAGAAAGAGTTATTGGTGTACTCATGCCACAAGGTGAGCAGGCAGATATTGAGTACAGCAGACTTCTTGTAAAAACTCTTGACATAAAGCATTATGTAGTGAATATCGGTGAGACGGTCAGCTCTTTCATGACGGAGATAAAAAAACATATTGAACCGTCCGGACAGACAATTATCAATACACCGGCACGTATCAGAATGACTACACTTTATGCAATCGCCGGAACAGTAGGCGGACGGGTAGTAAATACGTGTAATCTTTCGGAAGACTGGGTAGGATATTCTACAAAATTCGGAGATTCCGCCGGTGACTTCTCACCGCTTGCCGATTTCACAGTGACGGAAATTCTTCAGATAGGCGACGCACTCGGTCTGCCGTATGAACTCGTACACAAAGTGCCTATTGACGGACTTTGCGGAAAAACCGACGAGGAAAATTTAGGCTTCACATATGCGGAACTCGATACCTATATACGAGGTCTGACTGACCTTTCCGACAAACCCGAACTCAAGGAAAAAATAGACCGTATGCACAGAAATAATCTCCATAAGTTACAGCTTATGCCGACTTTCAGACAGTAATAAAAAATCCGCACAACTTACGTTGTGCGGTTAATTTTTATATGTTGAAAAATCCGGTTTATCCGCATAAATTAAAATTAGTGTATTATGTTCTATCTTCAATTGCAGGTATACAGGGGGAAAAATCTTTATCCAACTTATAAGTACAACTTCCTCTTTTGAATATATAGCTTTGAAACTCATTATAATGTACTCCATCTTCATCATCACGAATATAGATTATACCATAACTTCCAGTTGCGATTTCTGAAATACTTTTATATGTTTCGATAATATCATCAACTTCTTTTGTCCGATGATTTGAACAAAACAAGGTATTTATAAATGGGAAACCATTCATATATTTCAATTCAATACCGCAAGTATTTTTTAAAATAATATCTTTTATTTTTTGTCTTATAATTTCAAGTTCAACTTGTGGTAACAAATCTTCATCTCCAGATGTTTCACAAATTGATAACCAGCCATGTAATTCTATCATAACTATCACCATAAATTATCAAAGCATTGTTATAAAACAACTGCTTTACCGTCAGGATATTCACCGTCCCATGAACATGGAAAACGTCCGTTCTGATAGATAAGCATTAAAGCAGAAAAGAATCCGTCTTTTTTCAGTACTTGTTCTCATAGGAAAAATATGTTATAATAGAAATATGAAAGAAGAAT
>CAMWUB010000103.1 GCA_947177345.1 uncultured Ruminococcus sp.
GTATAAAATTGCCTTATTTCCGTATAATGCAGTACAGTTATAAAACGTTTGTTCTTTTTTATTGTCAAAAAATGACAAAAATTCTGTTGAATATATGGCAATGTGTGAAATTTTTTCAAAAGTACGTGACAATTCTGTAACATTATGCTATAATATATTAAGGTACTTTTTCCCACGAAAACTATCCGGAATATTAAAATTTCCGTCAGCTGTTATAATCAGGAATTATCTGTTACTATCGGCATGGACAAATGTCGGGTTTCGGAAATAACTGCATTTAAATATTTTAATTATAGATTCCGTGGAAAAAGAAACTTGTCATCTCATAAGAGATAGTGATTAAAATACAGAAAGGGATTCTAAAAAATGGACAATAACAATAACTCCCAGAAACCACGCAAAAAGGTTACTAAAGAAGTTCTCAGGCGTAGACAGCTTACCGCCCTCGCAGTCATTGCATTAATCGTACTTATATTTATAATCCTTATTGCCAATGCCTGCACTGACAAATCCGGAAAAGACAACAAAAAAGGTACTACCACTACTACAACTACCACCACTACAACTACTACCACCACGGAAATAATGACAGAACCACCGACAACAACTACTACAACCGCCCCTGTTCCTGAAATTGACCCTAATCTTTCAGCACTGGTAGATATTTCAACAAATGAAATAACTGTCGGAGTGGGTGAAAGCGATATGCCATATATATACAGCTATCCGGAGGGTTCTTCTGAAGCTAATGAAATATGGACAAGTTCTGATGCTAATATCGCTACTGTAGACGAACTCGGAAATATAACGGGTGTAAATCCTGGTGAATGTAATATCATACTGAAACTGGACAATAACCCCGCAATTGAAGTACAGATAAAAGTTACTGTAACAGGTGTTGTAACAGTTCCGGAAACTCCCTCCGAACCCGTAATACCTGAAACAACTTCTGAAATTGCACCGGAGATAAATATTCCCGATACATCGGAATTTCCGGAAAATACAGTAATCCCTGAAAATCAGGATAATACAGAAAATCAGAATATGCAGAATATTCCCGAATTTCCGGAATATCAGGCTGGTACATCTCAGCAGGATATAAACAGTAATCTCAGCGACCCAAGCGATTTATATGCAAATTCACAGGGACTTCAGGATACTATGCAATTTGCTTCTGAAAATAACAATTACGACGAATCATTATTACCTTAAAAAAATTACCGGACAGCTTTTTATAAAAGCTGTCCGGTTTTTATTTAATTAAGAGCGTCACCACGTTCCGAGGAAATTTTATAGCCTACACTTTCTATACGCCTTTGCAGACAGGCTTTACATTCTGCGGACTCCTCACCGGTACAGATTTTGTTATCATAAAGACTGTACTTTTTACGGACAGTCACCGGTGAAAGATTCGGCATGACGACGTTACAACCTGTTTTTAATCCGAGTTCTCTGCCGTCCGGAGCAAGCGTACCGAGTGCGGTTGTTGCCGGTATGAGTGCAGTAGGAAACATTAAACGCAATATTCCGAGAAGTTTTAAAGTCAATTCGAGAGTTCCGGCTTTTTCGTTCCGGAATGGCGTATCATGATGTGGTATGAATGCTCCTATTCCTATCATGTGTGGTTTCAAGTCCTGTAGAAATCGTAAATCTTTGATAATATCTTCCGTTGTCTGAAACGGTACTCCAACCATAAAGCCTGCTCCAACCTGATAGCCGAGTGACCGCAGATTATACAGACATTCCACACGATTTTTAAAACTCATCTCTTTCGGGTGAAGTTTTCCGTATAATTCCGACGATGCCGTTTCATGCCGTAACAAGTAACGGTCTGCACCGGCATTTTTTAATCGTTCGTAACTCTTATAACTCCGTTCACCGAGTGACAGTGTAACCGCACAATCGGGATATTTCTGCTTTATTTCTGAAATAATCCCACACATGAAATCGTCTGTGAAATACGAATCCTCACCGCCTTGCATTACGAAAGTACGGAAGCCTAATTCATAACCTGTTTCGCAACAGGATAATATTTCCTCACGTGTCAGACGGTAACGTTCAGCGTTTTTGTTACTCCGACGTATTCCGCAGTAAAGACAGTCATTTTTACAATAGCTTGAAATCTCAATCAGTCCACGCAGAAATACTTTTTTTCCGTAATATTTCTGACGTACTTCGTCGGCGTATTTAACAAGCAGTTCCGGACTTCCGAACCCCTCAATAAGTGTTTTTAACTCACTGTCGGAAAGATTTTTTTCATGATAAAGTTTGTCTATCAGAGAATCCATATCAACCGCCAAGTCTTATCATTTCTTCGATACATTTTCCGGCACTGGCTATTAATTCTTCGGACATAAGCATTTCAAACGCTTCGCCGTTATCCATACCCTTAAGAGTGCTGTAAACGTCCGGAAGTGTTGTTATCTTCATGTTATGACATACTATATCTTTAGTAACCGGATAGAATTTCTTCTCCGGACAGTCATATTGAAGATGTTCAGCTATTGAAGTTTCCGTACCTATTATAAATTCCTTTGCGGTTGATTTCTTTGCAAAATCCATGATTCCGGAAGTAGAACCTACATAATCCGCCAATTCAACGACTTTCGGTGTACACTCGGGGTGTACTAAAAACAGTGCGTTTGGGTGTTCGGATTTTGCTTTTTTAACTTCGCCTACAGTAACTCTTGCATGAGTAGGACACCCACCGTTAAGAA
The DNA here is from genome assembly GCA_947177345.1 of uncultured Ruminococcus sp. Classification (GTDB taxonomy): domain Bacteria; phylum Bacillota; class Clostridia; order Oscillospirales; family Ruminococcaceae; genus Ruminococcus. The sequence goes on from CAMWUB010000103.1 coordinate 2,718, forward strand.
GTTTTATATCTTTTTCCGGAACTTGTCTCCTGACGTAATCGCCTAAATTGCAATCCGGAATAAATAAAATCTTGTCATTGTCTATCTGACGTACTATCTTTACCGCACTCGACGACGTAACGCATACATCGCAGACAGTCTTCAGCGAAGCAGTCGTATTTATATACGCTACTACTGTACGGTCAGGTTCTTTGTCTTTCAGCATGGAAATCAATTCAACGTCCATCTGCTCAGCCATAGGACAGCCTGCGTTTCTGTTCGCAAGAAAAACACGTTTCTGAGGTGCGAGAATTTTAGCAGTTTCCGCCATGAAGTGTACGCCACAGAAAATTATGTTTTCCGCATCTGTATTTTTTGCGTCGACGCTTAATTTATAGCTGTCTCCGGTAAAGTCGGCTATTTCAACTATCTCCCTCGCCTGATAGCAATGTGCCAGTATAACAGTATTTGTTTCTTTTTTTAATTTCAGGATTTCTTCCTGCAAATCACTTAGTTTCATAATAAACTCCCTGATTATTCGCCAACTTCGGCGATTACTTCGACTTCAACAAGAACATTTTTCGGTAATGTCTTTACAGCGACACAACTTCTTGCCGGAAGTGATGTAAAATATTTAGCGTAAATGCCGTTGAATGCTCCGAAGTCGTTCATATCGGCAAGGAAGCAGGTTGTCTTTACAGCCTTATCGAAAGATGTTCCGGCTTCCTCGAGAACTGCTTTAAGATTCTGCATAACCTGCTCCGTCTGCTCCTCGATTGTTACGGCTTCTATAGTGTCTGTAGCCGGATTTATTGCGATTTGTCCGGAAGTGTACAGCATACCGCCTGAAACTACTGCCTGTGAATAAGGTCCTACTGCCTTAGGTGCTTTATCTGTATTGATTTTTTTCATTTTAATTCCTCCTGATTATTCGTTGACGATTTTAAAACCGTTTTTCTTTAATGCGGTTTTTATTTCCTCGATATGATTATAGTTGCGGGTTTCGAGAACTATACGCAGATAACAGCCGTTCACTGCTGAACCCTCGTTCGCTCTCTCATGGTGTATGGAGATTACGTTTCCGCCGTGTTCGGCTATGATTCCCGATACTCCTAAAAGCTGACCTGGTTTGTCAATGAGTTCGATGTTCAGCGAGCAGGTACGTCCGGTCATGAGAAGTCCACGCTTGATAACCCTCGATAATATCGTAACATCGATATTTCCACCAGACAGCAGACATACTACTTTCTTATCCTTTACCGGTACTTTATTGAACATTGCAGCCGCTACAGATACTGCACCTGCTCCCTCGGTGACAAGTTTCTGCTTCTCCATGAGTGCCAGTATTGCCGCTGAAATTTCGTCGTCGGTGACCGTCACAATATCGTCCACGTAATCTGAAACATACTTGAATGTATTTTCCCCTGGTTCTTTAACGGCTATACCGTCGGCAATCGTGGAAACGCTTTCAAGACATTCTATTTTATGGTCATGTATCGAATTAAACATACTTGGTGCACCCGAAGCCTGTACACCATAGACTTTTATATCAGGGTTAAGGCTTTTTATAGCGTATGCAACGCCTGAAATAAGTCCTCCGCCACCAACTGGGACTATTACGGCGTCCATTTCCGGCAACTGCTCCAGTAATTCAAGACCTATCGTACCTTGTCCGGCTATAACATTTTCGTCGTCGAAAGGGTGTACGAATGTATAGCCCATCTCGTCACGCTGTCGGAGTGCCTCTGCATATGCGTCATCATAGACACCTTTTACAAGGCAAACATTAGCTCCGTAACTCTTTGTAGCCTCGACTTTTGAAATCGGTGCACCGTCCGGAAGACATATTACAGCCGGAATACCGTTTTTCTGTGCAGACAGTGCTACACCTTGTGCATGATTTCCGGCGGAACACGCTATAACACCTCGTGCCTTTTCCTCGTCGGTAAGCTGGGACATCTTATAATATGCACCTCTTACCTTAAATGACCCTGTTATCTGAAGATTTTCAGTTTTCAGGTAAATATCGGATTCCGGATTTATATGCGGTGCGTGTATAACATCTGTTTCACGGATAACCTGTTTAAGTACGTATCTTGCGTGATATATTTTGTCAAGAGTAAGCATTTTAAAAATCAAACCTCCCTGATTATTTTTCGTTTATAAGCTGATTGACAAATTGTTTCGCTGTACGTGGTGACCGTCCGTTACCGGAAGTCATTACAAAACGTTCAGCTTTTAATTCAAAGTCTTTTTCGTCAAACGAAATCCCTTTCTGTTTTGCGAGTTCACTGGCTATACGGATAAATTCCTTTTTATCGGGTCTGCTGAAATTTACCCTAAGTCCGAACCGTGCCGAAAGTGAAATCAATTCCTGCATTGTATCATTGCGGTGTACGTCATCGCCCTCACGTTCTGAAAAAGTTTCCTTTACAAGATGTCTGCGGTTACTCGTCGCATAGATGACTACATTATCTGACCTCGCCGAAGCTGAACCCTCTAACATGGCTTTCAGCGAACCGAAACAGTCTTCACCGGAATTAAAAGTCAAATCGTCTATGAATATTATGAATTTCAGCAGATTATGACTTATATCGTCTATAATCTGCGGAATATCTCGTAACTGTTCCTTTGTTATCTCGATAAGGCGTAAACCTCTGTCGGCGTATTCGTTTACTATCGCCTTTACCGACGACGATTTACCAGTACCGGCATCACCGTATAAAAGTACATTCTGAGCAGGTTTTCCGTCGAGTAATGCAAGCGTATTATCAATAACTGCCTGTCTTTGTCTCGCGTAACCGTATAAGTGGTCAAGACGTTGAGTATCAGGATATTTTACCGGTGTAATCTTTGAATCCTTAAAGATAAACATCTTATATTCCGCATACTGTCCGTAACCATATCTGTGTACCAGTTTCAGTCTTTCGAGATAACTTCCTACTATATCAACCGACGAATTTTTCCACTTAGGCATAAAACCGTCATATTCAATTTCTGACAGAAAATCTTCCGGTGTAAGTTCTGAAAGTTCCTGAAAAAATTTGAGTTCATTTAGAAGACAATCCGTAATTTCTACCGGTATTTCCTTATCGTTTGCGTATTTTCTTATATAAAAATTATCCATTTCAAGAATAACTTTCAATATATATTCGCTCAGATTTACATAACCGCTCTGATAAAGTGAATTTATTGTATGTGCATAATATCTTAAAAA
>CAMWUB010000104.1 GCA_947177345.1 uncultured Ruminococcus sp.
CATTACTGGTTTCACGGATAATTTTTATAGTATTATCGAGATTATTAAGAATCTTTGAAAGTGCTTCCAGTAAGTGAAGTTTTTCCTTTTTGTTTCTTAAATCGTATGAAGTTCTTCTGTATATGCACTCCTCACGGAATGAAACCCACTCTGTAAGTATTTCCCTTACGCCCATAACTTTCGGTGTACCACCGATAAGTATATTGAAGTTGCATGAATAATTATCCTGTAACGGTGTGAGCCGGTAGAGTTTCTGCATGAGTTTTTCGGGGTCTGTACCTCGTTTGAGGTCAATTGCTATTTTAAGACCGTCAATATCTGTCTCATCACGGATATATGAAATTTCACGTATCTTGCCGGATTTTACTAAATCTACTATTTTATCTATGATTGCTTCAATAGTAGTAGTATACGGTATCTGAGTTATTTCAATACAATTAGATGACTTATCATAACGATACTGACAACGTACTTTTATACTGCCTCTGCCGGTATCGTATATCTTTCGGAGTTCGTTTTCCTCATAGAGTATGATTCCACCGCTGGGGAAATCCGGAGATTTAAGAGTAGTGATAATATCGTGTTCCGCATTCTTCATTAATGCTATAGTAGTTTCGCATACTTCTGCGAGATTGAAAGGGCATACATTACTTGCCATTGATACCGCTATACCTGTATTTGAATTTACCAATACCGTCGGGAACGTCGCCGGAAGTAAAGTAGGTTCTGTCATGGTGTTATCGTAATTAGGTACAAAATCTACAGTTTCCTTGTCTATATCTCGGAAAAGCTCGTTACATATCTTTTCCAGCTTTACTTCTGTATAACGTGGTGCGGCGAAGTGCATCTTACTCGAATATGCTTTACCGAAGTTTCCCTTTGAATCAATATAAGGGTGCAGAAGAGCTTCATTACCTCTTGTCATACGGACAAGTGTTTCATATATAGCCTGGTCACCATGCGGATTAAGTTTCATAGTTTCGCCGACCACATTCGCCGATTTTGAACGCTCTTTATCAGGATTCAGCAAACCCCTTTTATACATCATATACAGAAGTTTACGGTGTGACGGTTTAAAGCCGTCAATTTCCGGCAACGCTCTTGATATTATAACACTCATCGCATAAGGCATATAGTTCTTTTTAAGAGTATCGGTAATTTTTTCATCTACGATACTTCCTGAACCCTCTATATAAGCATCATGTCTGATAACTTTTTTTTCAGGTAACTGTTTTTTCCTTGCCATTTAAAAACTCTCCTTTTCCGATTTTTTTATTTTTGTAAAAACTTTTATTGTGCATAATTCATAGTGTACCTACCGTCCGGAAACAAGTCTATTTGTGCATTATCGACAAAATACGCTTTTATGACCTGCTCCGGACGTGTTTTTACGTCATTTTTTGTGTTCCGTATGTTATTTTTTACCGTTTTTTACGTATTTTTTGTAAAAATCAGTAGTTTTTGTGCAGAAATGTCAGTGTGCCTACCGTCCGGAGACCAATCCGTTTATACATTATGCACAAAAAATCCGACATTACAGAAATATTAAATTTTATTTTTTTACTTTATATTCCGAATACTGTATAGATATTCTGTTTTCGGGTTGCGTATCGAACATATACAATACCATCAGGAATAACCATTCAAGTGGCTTCATGATGATATATACTATATCCGCCCTGATAGGTGTCGTGATGTGCCTCGATACCGGATAGCCGTATTTATCATAGAAGTTACGTATCTTTCTATGTGACTTCGGAAAGCGTTCATGTATGAGGTCTTCAAAGGCATTCGCAATAAGTAACTGTCTGTTGACTACTATCTTTTTATTCAGGCGTATTCCGTAACGGACAGGATTTACTACTTTCTTATGACCGGAGCAGGCAACCGTACACAGATAATGTCCTTGATACTCCATAGGCGGAGGCGGTATCTGTGTGGAAAAAGTCCAGTCGGCAGTCATCGTGAACGCTTTTATAAAACCGTCCGCACCCTGTCCGAAAAGTATATAGAGTATCTCGCATATTATAGCTATCGGAAGTATCATCATAAAGCTGAATTTCGTCATACCCGATACCGTCGACATCATTTTATGTAACTTCTCCGCAAATTTTGTACGGAATACTGTTTCACGTTCGTTAGCAAGTCTGACCTGCTCCGTTATGTGATAGTGTATACGCCTTGCGGAAATTATTATCAGATTGAAGTAGTACAGGTAGAACATAGCAAAATATGGTTCAAAGTTATTCAGCATCTGAATGTATATCAAGCCCATAAGCAACAGCATAAGCGAAGTAAACGCTATATACAGTGCGGACTGCAAAGGCGGTGTTTTTTCGGGTTTCCGTACACAAAGCAGTACCATACTTATAAAGCCTATCGCCATTACCCACTGTATTATAATACTGTATTCACTATGCATAACGGCGTGATACTCTCTGATGTCTACGGCTTCCGTATAGTCTTTTCCTGTAAAATCCTGCACATCAATAAGCATAAGATGATAAATTCCGCCTACAAATATCGTTGATAAGTCCGTACCGATTGCCTTATATCTGTTTCTGTTCAGGTTTACTATATTAAATCCGGTAAGCACCAACGGCAACCACAAAAACGGCATAAGAATTATTATAAAATAACATGATTCTAAATTAAAGTCATTACTGATTATCATTAATGATAATACAATCAATAAATATACAACTATACTTACTAAAGCTATATTATGATATAATCTGTCGGGTTTGCTTTCAGGGTCAGATACATCTATTGATTTTGTCATTTCATTTAAGGTATACCGGAATACCAACGCAATGACTATCCCCGCAAAACCTATAAACATTAAAATCAACTCCTTTTTTTAAATTATTAATTATTAATTGTTAATTATTAATTAATCATGATATATCTGCAAGTTCTAAGTAATCCGCACCGTATTCGGAAATATATTGTTTTCTGCCTTGTAGGTCGTCACCTAAAAGCATCTCGAATACTTCCGCAGATTCCGTGATGTCGTCAGCTGTTACTTTTATTAAACGTCTTGTATCGGGGTTCATGGTAGTCAGTGACATCATATCAGGTTCGTTTTCGCCTAAGCCTTTTGACCGCTGTATTGTATACTTCTTATTGCCTATCATCTTAAGGATATGTTGTTTTTCCTGCTCCGTGTATGCGAAGTAAGTCTTGTCTTTGGTGTTAATCTCAAACAATGGCGATTCCGCTATATATACGTAACCTTTTTCGATAAGTGTCGGAGTAAGTCTGTAAAGCATAGTAAGAATAAGCGTACGTATCTGGAAACCGTCGACATCAGCATCAGTACAGATAACAATTTTACTCCACCGGAAATTGTCCAGATTGAAATTAGACAAATCCTTGTTGGCTTTTGTATTGACCTCCACGCCACAGCCGAGTACTTTTATAAGGTCTGTAATAATCTCGCTTTTGAAAATCTTTGTATACTCCGCTTTAAGACAGTTCAGTATCTTGCCACGCACTGGAATTATTGCCTGAAATTCAGCATCACGGGCGAGTTTGACAGAACCTAATGCGGAATCACCCTCAACTATATATATTTCACGTCTTGTGACATCTTTAGTCCTACAGTCAACGAACTTGTCAACCATGTTAGACAGGTCTATACTTCCGGTGAGTTTCTTTTTTACGTTCAGACGGACTTTTTCCGCATTTTCCCTGCTCCGCTTGTTTATGAGAACCTGTTCGGAAATTTTCTGTGCCTCGTCGGGATTTTCTATGAAATATATTTCAAGCTGATGTTTCAGGAAATCGGTCATAGCCTCACGGATAAACTTATTCGTGATTGCCTTTTTGGTCTGATTTTCATATGAAGTCTGTGTCGAGAACGACGAGGAAACCAATACAAGACATTCTTCAACGTCGGTATATGTTATCTTACTTTCGTTCTTTTGATAACCGTTATTCTGTTTTATGAAACTGTCTATCTGATAAACAAACGCACGCTTGACAGCATCTTCCGGTGAACCGCCATGTTCTAAGAAACTCGAATTATGATAGTATTCCGTCAGCTTTATCTTATTGGAAAAGGTTACAGCTATATCGAGTTTTACCTTGTATTCGGGTTTGTCGTCACGGTCTCTGCCACGTTTTTCAGCAGACCAGTGTTGCAGGGAAGTCATTGCCTTATCCCCAGCTATCTCGCTTACATAGTCAGTAATGCCGTTTTCGTATATAAATTCCTGTTCTGTGAAGTCACCGGTTTCATTTTCTGAACGGAATACAAATAATATATCCGGATTTACTACCGCTTGTCTTCTGAGAATATCGCAGAAATAGGCATCTGATACGGCTATATCGGTGAAAACTTCCAAATCAGGTCTCCAGCGTGTTTTAGTACCAGTAGGCTTTTTACTGCATGGTTCTTTATGAAGTCCGCCTATATTTTCGCCCTTTTCAAAGTGCAGATTATACTTAAAGCCATCACGGATAACTTCAACGTCCATGAACTCCGAGGAAAATTGTGTGGCACAAAGTCCGAGACCATTCAGTCCGAGTGAAAATTCATATGATTCTGCGGAATCGTCATACTTTCCGCCTGCATAGAGTTCACAGTAAACGAGTTCCCAGTTATAACGCTGTTCGTTATTATTGAAATCTACCGGACAGCCACGTCCGAAATCTTCAACCTCAATGTCATGATTTCTGTAGTGTGTGACGATTATTTTCTTACCGTAACCCTCACGAGCCTCGTCGATAGAATTTGAGATAACCTCAAAAACAGAATGTTCACAACCGTCGAGACCGTCCGAACCGAATATAACAGCGGGTCTTTTTCTGACTTTATCCGCACCCTTTAGCATAGTTATACTATCATTTCCGTAAGTTTTTCTATCAGCCATAAAAAATCTATCCTTTCTGTTCTGAAAAAGTACCATACTATAATAACACATTTCAGATTTTTTTGCAAGAAGAAATTTTCAAAAAAAAGAACTATTGTTCAAGCTGTCAGACATAGTATATCTATGGAGGTGATATATTTGTTTATAGAAATTATAAGAAATCTTTTCTTTTTTGCCCTGCACGTAGAGGGAAATACGGCATTTCCTAAGCCGTTGTCAAAAAAGGAGGAAGAAGAATGTTTTATAAAGATGTCAGCCGGTGACAAGTCTGCACGGAATAAGTTAATAGAACATAATCTCAGACTTGTCGCCCATATAGTAAAGAAATACGCTACAACAGTACCGGAGCAGGACGAACTCATTTCAGTAGGAACTATCGGACTTATTAAAGCGGTATCAACTTTTGACCATACAAATGGTACGAGATTTGCGACGTATGCGAGCAGGTGTATAGAAAATGAAATACTTATGAGTTTCCGTTCCGCTAAGAAAACAGCCGGTGACATCTATATAAACGAACCTGTTGAAATAGATAAGGACGGCAATGCACTTACTCTTATGGATTTGATTGACGATGGAATAGATATTCATGAACAGGTGGATTTACTTATACGTTCTAGACAGCTATATAATTTTCTTGATAAATGTCTTGATGACCGTGAACTTGAAATAATAATATATCGTTACGGATTATACGGAAAAACTCCGCATACTCAGAGCGAAACCGCTAAAAAACTTGATATATCACGGTCATATGTTTCGAGACTTGAAAAAAAAGCCATAGAAAAATTAAAGAAAATGTATGATAACACATCATTCTGAACACAAAAAACAGACCTTTAAGGTCTGTTTGATTTTTTCTCTCTTTTCTGTTGGCGTATATCAGTTCCACAAAATTCAAATACCATATACTGAGTGGTAATACGTGATGTTATTCTTTCGTCGTATATTTTACGGATTTCATCTATATCAAGATTAGTACTTATAATCACTGGTTTACGATAGTTAAGGCGTGTATTGATAATATTATATAT
>CAMWUB010000105.1 GCA_947177345.1 uncultured Ruminococcus sp.
AAATAGCACTTTATTTTGGATTGACAGGTCATTTTAAAAATGATATAATATAATCGTAAAAAATACCAATAAGGAGGCTAATGATGAAATCTAAAATCAGTGTACTCACTGCATTTATGTGTTTGTTTTTTGCACTCTCTGATTTTGTTGCATTGCCAGTCGGAGCACAGTCAGATATACGAACGGTCAGAGCAGGTATATTCGCTTTTGAGGGCTATCATATGAAAGATGATACCGGTGGTCTGACAGGTTACGGAATTGAATTTCTGAATATGGTTTCAGAATATTCACACCTTAATTTTCAGTATGTCGGATATGAAAAATCATGGGGCGATATGTTATCCATGCTGGAAAACGGCGAAATAGATGTAGTGACTTCCGCACGCCGAAACGCTGAGCGTGAACAACTCTTTTCATTTTCTTATCCCATTGGCAGAAATAATACCGTTCTTTCGGTTAGGCTTGATAATACCCGTCTTCATAGCAGTGACTACAAAACGTATGACGGCATGGTTGTGGGGCTTATTTCCGATAGCAGTCAGAATGAAAGTCTTGTTACATTCGCTGAAAAAAGAGGATTCAAGTATATCGCCAAAGAATACGCCGATTCTGATGCACTTACTTCCGCATTGCAGTCCGGAGAGGTAGATGCCATTCTTTCCAGTGACCTGAGAAAATCTGATAATGAAAAAACTCTTGAAGTCATTGAGGAAGATAATTTCTATGCTATTGTCCGAAAAGATGACACTGAACTTCTTGACGAAATAAATTACGCTATCGAACAGATGGAAATTAATGAGGGTGACTGGAAAAATGTACTTTTTTATCAGTATTACGGTCCTGTTTATTCTTCAGACCTTATTTTTACTGAACGTGAAAAGGAATACATTAACGATGTGATTTCCGGTAAGAAAAAAATTACTGTCACGGCACTCGGCAACAGAGAACCATATTCCTATGTACAGAACGGTGAATTAAAAGGCATTCTGCCGGATTATTTTGAATATGTCATGGGACTCGCAGGATTGCCTTATGAGATTGTAGTTCCGGAAAACAAACAGAATTATTATGATATGGCAAGTACCAACAGTGTTGATGTAGTAATAGACAGGTTAAATGCCGTTTCCACTCTTGAAGACGCTGTATATCGTGGATTCACTACAGATACTTACATGACTACCGGTGTTGCCAGAGTAATCCGTCAGGATTTTGTCGGCGATATAAAAAAAGTTGCCGTATCAGATTCACAAAGTAAATCGCTTATTATGCAGGAACTTCACGGGGATATTGAATTTATGATTTATCCAACCAGAGAGGAAGCTATGCAGGCTGTTCTTGACCATGAGGCAGATGCGGCATATGTATATACCTATGCGGCACAGCTTTTTATCAATAATGACAGAACCAAATCTCTTTACTACAGTATAACCAACAATATGAGTATGAGCTTCAGAATGTATGTTCCTGAAAATACAAATCATGAACTCGTGACGATACTTAATAAGTGTATACAGCAAGTTCCGGACGATATGCTGAATCAGTTTGTATCAAAGTATACTACCTATACCATTGATGATATGGATTTCATGGAATATCTTAAAGCACATCCGGAAATAACTCTTGTTATTACATTTATTGTAGCTATGATTATATGTGTTCTTATTATACTTTATCTGAAAGGAAGATGGAGTACAAAGCTTCTTAACGCTACTGAACAGGCAAACAGGGAAATCAGTGAACAGCTTGCAATAGTTGAGGCTCTCAGCCATGATTATGTTAATGTTTATGCGGTCAATGATAAAACGGGTACTGCACGAATCATTAAACTTGAAGGCTATGTCGTTGACGGTCTGAACAAAGATTCCTCTGAAGAACATCCGTATACGCCTATTCTTCAGCAGTATATAAATACAAGAGTTCATAAAGATGACCGCCAGTATCTTACTGAGGAACTTTCACTTGAAAATGTCCGTAAGCAGTTGAGTACAAACAGGGAATACACCGGTAGCTATCGTATAAAGGCAGACGGCGAAGAACATCATTTCCAGTATACCTATGTTAAAGTAAATGATAATTCTTCTGAAAAGAACTGCTTCATACTTGCAGGATTCCGGAATATAGACGAAATGATACAGCGTGAACAGCAACAGAATGAAATTCTCACTGAAGCCTTGGCACAGGCTCAGTATGCTAACAATGCTAAAACTACATTTCTTAATAATATGTCGCATGATATACGCACACCTATGAATGCTATCATAGGATTCACTTCGCTGGCGGTATCGCATATCGAAAACAAGGAGCAGGTACAAAGCTATCTTAGTAAGATTCTCACGTCAAGTAATCATCTTCTCAGCCTTATAAATGATGTTCTCGATATGAGCCGTATAGAAAGCGGTAAAGTCAAGATAGAGGAAAAAGAAGTAAGTCTGCCTGATATTATGCATGACCTTAAAACAATCGTTCAGGCAGATGTTAAATCCAAACAGCTTGAATTTTATATAGATACTCTCGATGTTACAAATGAAATGATTATATGCGATAAATTACGTCTTAATCAGGTATTACTTAACATTCTAAGCAACGCCATGAAGTATACAAAGCCTGGTGGTATGGTAAGCGTAAGAGTTATTCAGACCGCCGAGGAGCAGGAAGGGTATGCTTCATATGAGTTCCGTGTAAAAGATACCGGTATAGGTATGAGTCCGGAATTTCTTAAACACGTCTTTGAACCTTTCGAGAGGGAACAGACCGCTACAGTCAGCGGTATTCAGGGAACAGGTTTAGGTCTTTCAATCACAAAGAATATAGTCGATATGATGAACGGCACTATCACTGTTGAAAGTGAAGTCGGAAAAGGTTCTGAATTTATTGTGAAATTCCGTCTCAGAGTTGCAGAAAATCAGGTACAGTCTCCGAAACTGAAGCATCTCGAAAATCTGCGGGCTCTCGTTGTAGATGATGACCTTAACACCTGTGTAAGTGTAAGTAAAATGCTTTCTAAAATCGGAATGCACCCCGACTGGACTACTTTAGGTAAAGAAGCTCTTATACGGACAGAATTTGCTATCGAACAGAGTGACCCATACAGTGCGTATATCATAGACTGGCTTATGCCTGATATGAATGGTCTAGAACTCGTCCGCCGTATACGTAAGATAATAGGCGATATGACCCCTATCATAATACTTACCGCTTACGACTGGGCAGACATAGAGGAAGAAGCAAAGGAAGCTGGTGTTACTGCATTCTGTTCAAAGCCTATTTTTATATCGGAATTGAGGGAAGTTTTATCAGCACCATATGCAGACAGTCAAAATACAGAAAATGAAGAAGCTGAAGAAATGTCTTTCGACGGAAAAAGGATTCTTTTAGTAGAGGATAATGAACTGAATCAGGAAATAGCTCAGGCTATTCTCGAAAATGTCGGATTCGTCATTGATACCGCCGATGACGGTACTGTAGCCGTGGAAATGATGAAGAAAGCTGAATCACATACTTATGACCTTATTCTTATGGATATTCAGATGCCTATCATGAACGGTTATGACGCTACTAAGGCTATAAGACAACTTGATGACCCTCTGAAAGCCGGAATACCTGTTATAGCCATGACTGCTAACGCATTCGAGGAAGACCGGCAGGAAGCTATAAAGGCTGGTATGAACGGTTATGTAGCAAAACCTATTGATATTGATAATCTTATGCAAACTCTGAAAGATATTCTTGAATGATGTTCCTGTTAAATAAAAAAACCGTATCTGAAAAAGATACGTTTTTTTTGCGTTTCGCTTGTGAAATTTTTCAGAATATCTGTTTTATTTTCTGTAAGCTGATATTGTGCGTTGAAGTCTGATTTATCAAAGCACAAAATATCAGTAATTCAGTACTAAATATCATTACATTTTCCGGAAAGCCGTGCTATAATATAATCAGAAAAACAAATACAAAACAAATAAAACCGCATAGGTTTTACGTTAAGAAATAAGAAAAAGTCTGAAAAAAATAAATACATATCTTAGAAAGAGGTAATTACAATGAGTAAATTCAGTAAGAAAATCATGGCTTTAACAGCTTCAATGTGCATCATGGCTACAGCAGTAGCTTCCAACTTAAGCGTTATGACAGCAGGTGCTGCTTCAAACTACATCTCTGACGGTTGGTACTATATCAAGAACATCAACAGCCAGAAATACATCGACGTTGCAGGAGCTAAGGGTGTCAACGGTGCTAACGTTATTCAGTATCAGGGTAACGGCGGAAGCAATCAGAAATGGTATGTCAAGAACCTCGGTAACAATGTTATCACACTCCAGTCAGGTGTAGGCAACAATCTTATGCTTGATATAGTAAACGGTGCTAATGAAGACGGTGCTAATGTTCAGCTCTGGGAAGCTAACGGTGCAACAGCACAGCAGTTCAAAGTTGTAAAAAGCTCCGATAATGTTTTCTGTCTCCTCACCGAAAACTCAGGCGAAAGTAAAGCAGTTGACGTTTACGGTTGGTCAGCAGATAACAACGGTAATATTAACCAGTGGTCATATAATGGTCTTGCTTGTCAGCAGTTCAAATTTGAAGCTACTTCAAACGGTTCAGCACCGGCATCAAGTTCTTCAGGCAGTTCCTCATCTTCAGGTAATTCAGGAAACACTATCGAAGTAAAGAACGGTGGTACTTCTCTTGAATCTGCTATAAAGAAAGCAAAATCAGGCACAACAATTGTAATCAATGGTACTGTAAAATCAGGTGCTGTAAAAGTTCCGGCTGGTGTAAATATCTCCGGTAAGAACAACGCTACTATTGACTTCTCTTCAACATCAGGTTCAAACGGCAGAGGTCTTTCATTCTATGAGAACGGTTCAAGAGTTGAAAACGTTACAATAATCAACGCTTCTGATAACGGTATCTATATCGAGGGTTCAAACAATACATTTGACCACGTTACAACAGCTTACAATGAAGACGCAGGTTTTCAGGTATGCAACGGCGGTTCAGACAATAAGTTCCTTAACTGCTATTCACACCACAACGCCGACGCTAAGGGCGAAAATGCTGACGGTTTCGCTAACAAGCTCCACTCCGGAACAGGCAACTACTATGAAAACTGTATCGCTGAATACAACAGTGATGACGGCTGGGACTGCTATGCCGCACACGGTGCTGTAACACTCGTAAACTGTCAGGCTAACTACAACGGTTACTGCGACGGCATCTATGGCGACGGAAACGGTTTCAAAATGGGTGGCGTCGACAACAAGACGGATGGCGTAAAGGCTCACCTTGACCCACTTAATCACGTACTCAAGGGCTGTACAGCTAAGGGAAATCTTGCCTCAGGTTTCGACAGAAACAATCAGAGTGGTGTTGTAACTATGGAAAACTGTACCGCTGACGGTAACAAGAAGAACAATTACAACTGGCCAGCAAATGGTACACCTTCAGCACTCGGATATAAAGTAACTTTCGGTAAGGCTAAGATTATAAGCTGTACTTCAAAGAACGGCAAGAATAATATCACAGGTGCAACACTCTCCGGAAATTGCAGTGGTTTCTGATTAATGATAGATAATAAGTAACTCCTCTTAAATTAATATGCTCTTTACAGGACTGTACGGAAATATATTCCGTACAGTCTTTGTATTTATATAAAATCTCTGAGATTCAAAGGGTCAGGGAAGTTTTCATTTTCGCTTATATAAAATATTATACTTATTAATTTACCTCTTTTATCACATTTTCCCTTTCTGTATGTATAACATATATCAGTATTTTCAGCCATGATTTTCTGATATAAGTCAAGTATTTTTTTTCTGAAACGGTCTGAACGCCGACAGTCTTCAGGTTTTATGCCGATTCTTTTTTTTAAATCTTCTATATTTATTTCAAGTATACCTAAAT
>CAMWUB010000106.1 GCA_947177345.1 uncultured Ruminococcus sp.
ACATAAACAGAATTTTCAGAATTTACGGCATTTGCACAGCATATATGCTGTTTCGGGATTACAAGAGTGTGTACCGGTGCTATCGGTGCA
Source organism: uncultured Ruminococcus sp. (assembly GCA_947177345.1). GTDB lineage: Bacteria > Bacillota > Clostridia > Oscillospirales > Ruminococcaceae > Ruminococcus. Next base: position 91 of record CAMWUB010000106.1, read on the forward strand.
ATATCCCTGAACGCAAACACAAACTCATCTTCATATACTTTCGTGGACGGTATTTCACCGTTTATTATCTTACAGAATAAACAATCCATTTTCTTCGCTCCTCTGGATTATATCCGGCGCGGAAAAATTTCCGCACCGGAAAATATTTTACTTTATTAAATTACCTGCTATATTTATAAACTCGTCCATAGCGGAATCAAGTTTTGATATATCGCCGATACCTGCCATAGCTGTTTCGGATTTTCCGCCACCTTTACCGCCGGTCAGTGCGGATATTTCACGGACTATCTTTCCGGCATTTGCACCCTTTGCGACGGCTTCCTTAGTACATACGCAATAGAGAGTGCCTTTTTCATTGACTATTCCGGCGAAAAGTGCTATAACAGCTTCCTGCTTGTCCTTGATGCTGTCGCCGAGCTTTCGGAGTTCGTCCGGTGCAGAACCTGCCATTTTTGCAGAAACAAGTTTAACACCGTTTATTACCTGTGCATTATCGAAAACAGAAGAAACTTTAGCATTAGCTATCTGCTGGCTGAGACTTTCAAGAGTTCTGTCCTTTTCCTTTAATTCCGCATATACAGACGCACATTTTTCCGGAAGTTCATTGACATTCGCAAGTTTAAGAGCCTTTGCGGACTTTAAAATAGTATTCTTATAACTGTTAAGCAATTCAAGTACACCCTGACCGGTTACAGCCTCAATGCGTCGTACGCCGGCGGAGACAGAACCCTCAGAAACTATCTTGAATGCACCTATTTCATTTGCATTCGATACATGAGTACCACCGCAGAACTCTACAGAATCTCCGGCGGTTACTACTCTTACGACATCGCCGTACTTCTCACCGAATAATGCCATAGCTCCTAATTTTCTTGCTTCCTCGATAGGCATTTCACGTGTGACTACTTCTACCGCCTTGACTATATATTCATTTACGAGTTCTTCAACTTCTGTAATTTCTTCGTCGGTCATCGCACTGAAATGATTGAAGTCAAATCGACAAGCTTTGTCATTTACAAGCTGTCCTGCCTGATGTACGTGTTCGCCAAGTACTTTCTGTAAGGACTTCTGGAGCAGGTGTGCAGATGTATGATTTGCCATAGTGGCACGTCTTTTGTGTTCGTCAATATATGCATCTACAGTATCGCCCTTTGAAAGATTTCCGCTATCCATGTATGCGACGTGTAAGAAATGTCCCTCTGATTTTATCGTATCATTTACGCAAGCTGTACTATCTGTATCGTAATTCACAATAAAACCGCTGTCGCCGGATTGTCCACCGCTTTCCGCATAGAACGGTGTTTTATCGAAAACGATTACAACATTATCGCCTTCAACTGCCGTATCAACTTCCTGACCGTCCTTGTAAATAGCGAGTATCTTTACTCCCTGCTCCCAGAAATTTGTATATCCGGTAAATACTGTAGCCGGTACGTCAACTTTTATACTGTTATCAGCCCATGATGAACCCGCTTTTGCGAGGTGGTCTGCTTTAGCGGTTTCACGCTGTAACTTCGCAAGTTCGCTGAAACGTTCCGTATCTACTGTAAGTCCCTTTTCCTCACATATTTCAATTGTCAGGTCTATCGGGAAGCCGTAAGTATCTGAAAGTTTAAAAGCGTCGTCACCGGAAAGAATGGTCTTGTTTTCGGCAGTGAGTTTTTCCGTAAACTGTGCGAGAAGTTCAGAACCTTTGTCAACAGTTTTTGCGAATGCCTCTTCTTCCACGCCGATAATCTTTTTAATGTAGTCTCTTTTTTCGGCGAGTTCCGGATATGCTCCGGCATTTTCGTTTATTACTGTATCGGCAACTTCGCACAGGAACGGCTTGTTTATACCTAAAAGTCTTCCGTGACGTGAAGCACGTCTGAGAAGTCTGCGGAGTACGTAACCTCTGCCCTCGTTGGACGGCATTATACCATCGCCTACCATGAAAGTAGTACTTCTGATATGGTCAGTAATTACACGTAATGATACGTCAGTTTTCGGATTCGTCTTGTACTGTACACCGGCAATATCTGAAACGTGTTTCATTATATTCTGTACGGTATCTACTTCAAAAATATTGTCGACGGTCTGCATTACACAGGCGAGTCTTTCGAGACCCATACCGGTATCAATGTTCTTGCTTTTCATTTCGGCGTAATTGCCATTGCCGTCGCTGTCGAATTGACTGAATACAAGATTCCATATTTCAATGATGTTATCCTTATCGCCCTCAGCCTCGAAACCTGCTCTGTCAAGTTTTCTGTTTTCTCCGACACGGTCAAAATGAATTTCCGAACAAGGTCCGCAAGGTCCTGAACCGTGTTCCCAGAAGTTATCCTTTTTGCCGAGACGGATTATTCTGTCATGAGGTATGCCTATTTTATTTTCCCATATCTGTTCTGCCTCGTCGTCGCTCTCTAAAATGGTAATCCAAAGTCTGCCAGCCGGAATTTCAAGGGTTTCAGTAAGAAATTCCCATGCCCATTCGATAGCCTCGTTCTTGAAGTAGTCACCGAATGAAAAGTTACCAAGCATTTCAAAGTAAGTGCCGTGACGTGCAGTTTTTCCGACACTCTCAATATCGGGAGTTCTTATGCACTTCTGACAGGTGGTAACTCTCTTGTTAGGCGGTGTGGCTTGTCCGAGGAAGTATTTTTTAAGAGGTGCCATACCGGAATTTATAAGAAGTAAACTCTTGTCGCCCTGCGGTACGAGTGAGGCACTTGACATTCTTGTATGGCTTTTTTCCTCGAAAAATGAAAGATATTTTTCACGAAGGTCATTAAGACCAGTCCATTTCATAAATTTCTCTCCTTTATTAATTTTAACATTGACAAATATATTATAGTATTATTTTCGGTAAATGTCAACGATTTTGAAATATTTTCCGGAATTTTTAAAAAATCTCTTGACATTCTGAAATTTTTATGATATGATATTGATATCAACTATGAAAGGAAAATTTATAATGAAAGAAAAAATTTTATCCAAAAGGCAAAATGGTATGCCGATGATGTTATTATGGGGTCTGCTGTACATATTAGCAATAGTCTTCGTAATAACCGGCGGTGTATCGGATAAAAGTCTTTTAGTGGGAGCAGGTACAATATGGCTGTGTCTCGGCTGGTATCCGTTCAAGGGGCTTATAGTCCTCAAACCTCAGGAAGCACTTGTCTTAACTCTTTTCGGTAAGTATCACGGTACACTCAAAGGCGACGGCTTCTACTGGGTCAATCCGTTCTGTTCAGCAGTAAATCCGGCATCACATACACACCTCAGACAGAGCGAAGACGTTGGTGAAAGTTCAGTACTTAGCGTGCAGGGCGTAAGGACTAATACAACTCCCCCGACTAAAAAAATCTCCCTCAAAATCATGACCTTAAATAATAACCGGCAGAAAATCAATGACTATCTCGGTAATCCTGTAGAAATCGGTATCGCTGTAACGTGGACAGTAAAAGATACCGCAAAAGCTGTATTCAACGTCGACAATTACAAGGAATACCTCTCACTTCAGTGTGATACCGCTTTAAGAAATATAGTCCGTTTGTACCCTTACGACGTCGCTAAAAACGTCGATACTACCGGCGACGGTATCGCAGACGAGGGCAGTTTAAGAGGTTCAAGCGAGATAGTAGCAATGAGAATAAGAGACGAGATTCAGCAGAAAGTTGAAAATGCTGGTCTTGAAATAGTCGAGGCGAGAATTACTTATCTTGCATACGCTCCGGAAATAGCCGTCGTAATGCTTCAGAGACAACAGGCTTCCGCCATTATCGACGCAAGAAAAATGATTGTTGATGGTGCTGTTGATATGGTTGAAATGGCTATAGAACGCCTCAACGCAAGCGGTATGGTTGATTTGGACGAAGAGCGTAAAGCCTCTATGGTATCTAATCTGCTTGTAGTTCTGTGCGGTAACCACGATGCCCAGCCCGTTGTAAATTCGGGTAGTCTGTACTGATATGGCTCAGAAAAAACAAATTCCGCTCCGGATATCCGAAAAGCTGTACAAGGATATTTACAGGTGGGCGGAAGATGATTTCCGTTCCGTGAATGGTCAGATAGAATATCTGCTCACAGAATGCGTTAAACAGCGTAAGAAAAACGGCAAATACGTTTCCGACGATATAGACGCTCCGCCGGACTTCGATATTGAAGACTTCGACAATTAAAGGTGGTGAACATCATGAAATCAAAAAAGGGACTTTTCAGCATTATATCGCTTATAACCGCCACTGTTGTATATACGGTACTTGAATTTATATTCGGCTGATTGCCTATCCCCTCGGTATCGGGGGGATTTTTTTTACTTTTCCTGTGAAACACGGTCGGCAATTTCACGGAATACCGGTGCAGAAACGTCATTACCGTAACCACCGTCCTCGACAAGTACGGTCACGGCGTACTGTGGCTTGTCTGCCGGAAAAAATCCGGTTATCCATGCGTGACATAATTCCACACCGTTCTTGTCGATACGTCCGGTCTGTGCCGTGGAAGTCTTTGCCCCGACTGTTGTATAACTCGTCCGTGCGTTTGAGTTTTCGTTATTCTCTACTGCTGAAATCATCATTTCCCTGAGCTGTCTTGCGACTGACCTTTCCAGTACTTCAGAGTGCTGAGGGTTCTTTTCGTTCAGTACGTCCTTGCCGTCGGGTGTCATACCCTTTATGAGTTTCAAAACCGGCATTTTACCGTTATTTGCTATGGCACAGGTCAACTGCGTTATCTGTAAGGGTGTAGCCGAAAGTTTACCCTGTCCGAAAGAAAAGTTAGCAAGTTCCGCCGGTATCATTAAATCCTGTTCTGTCGGAAGTACTCCGCCTGATGCCGTCATACCTGAACACAGATGTATTTCATGTCCGAAACCTAAATTATATGCAAGTTCCCTGAACTTCCTTATATTAAGCATTCGACTTAAATTTATAAAATACGTATTACAGGAATTTGTTATAGCTTCTGAAAGATTCTGCATACCGTGACCGTCTGTCTTATGACAGTTGAAAATTTTCCCCTCGACATCTTCCTGACCGGTGCAGTTATAGACATATCCGCCGAATCTGCTGATTATAGCCTGTGCAGATGTAACCAGTTTGAAAACTGACCCTACACTATATGAATACAATGAACGGTTTATCAGGGGGCTTCTTTCGTCGGAAAGGGCTTTTTCCATATCGTCGACGGAATACGTCGGAAAACTCGCCATAGCAAGAATTTCGCCGGTCTTTACATCTGCAACGACTATAGCCCCTTTATCAATATTCTTTCCGGCTTCCTCGCAAATTCTCTGAATATCAATATCTATCGTTGTGACAACACCGCTTTTTTCGGCGGTACTCCGGATAATCTTCTTGCCGTCGCCGATAAGTATCTGCCCGAAACCGTCGGTATTGTAGGTAACACTGTTTTCGCCGTAATCGTTCCGGAGTACCTTATTATATGCGTATTCGATACCGGCTACACCCTCGCCCTGTGACAGATACCCTATAACGTGCTGTGCCGGTTGATTTTCTGTGTAACGTTCAGGAATTTCAAAGACCGTCAGACCGTCGGAATCAGGGGTATTTTCCATACACTCGAATGTAAACGGCTGACCTTTATCGAATTTTTCAAGGAAATCGTCTTTATCTGTGGCGTATCCGGCGACTGAATCCCTGTCGATAAAATCAGGAACGGCAACGGCTATATGTTTTTTTCCGGCGTTGACTATCGGTTTTAAATTCCTGTCGTAAATAGTTCCCTCACTGTTTCCGGCTATTACCGTACATTGTGCGTTAGTACGTGCCGTCTGGACGTGTTCACGTTTCATAGC
>CAMWUB010000107.1 GCA_947177345.1 uncultured Ruminococcus sp.
GTATAATATATTATAATAAAAACGTATATACAACCTGTATATAAAAGCGGCAGATGTGAGTAAACTCTGTCGCTTTTTTTAAATCAATTATATAAAGGAGAATAATCTATGAGAGACAAATCTGAGAAGAAGCCTGTCACTAAGTCGGTGAGGCTGACTGTTGAAGAGGCTCAGACGATACAGAAGAGAGCAGAAGAATCCGGATTAAAGGAGTCGGATTATATCAGACACAGACTGACTGATACTGATGATGCAGTGACTCCGAAAGAAAGGGTTTTATTGCAGAACATCATGAATGCAGCTTATGCGGCTCTGGTAAAAGCAGGAGCTTCCGAAGAGGAAATAAGAGAGTTTGAAAGGGAGTGCGGTAAGATATGGTGATATTTAAAATTGTCCGTCATTCCAATGGTGGTCAGCAATACATGGAGAATATGCTGAAGTACATTCTTGATGACAGGGCATTGTTTACTGGCTTTAATGGTATATCCGGTTATGGTACGAATCAGGAGATTATCTGTAAGGCTATGGAAGAAATGCTTTTTGTTAAAAAGTATTTCGGTAAGGTAAGCGGTAATCCGTTGATTCAGTTTGTTGTTTCCTATGACAGCAATGTGAGCAATGCGATTATCACTTCTTCAATAACAGAAAAAATCGCTCGTTTTTTAGCGGACAGCTATCAGTATATCTGGGTGGTACATTATAAACCGAGAGAGGAAGAATCAGGTATGTATGCTTGTTATCATGCCCATATTGTGATAAATTCAGTATCCTATACAAATGGAAATATGTACTCAGGAGGTCCAGAGGAAACAAGTCCGTTCGCTCGGCATATTGCAAATACAACAGGAGCGAATGTTCATATTGAATATTCCTATGAAAAATCAGACGATAGTATGAGTACATATCATGATAATAAATGTATCTATCCTGATTCGCATATTTATTCTGGTTTGCTGTGAGAATCAATTTCAGAATCAATGTGTATAAACAGACAGAGTTATATATTTCTGTGCATTCTCACAAATCAGCATATTCTGAGACTACCTGCTGTGGTAGTCTCAGAACTTTTTTGATGTAAAACAATTCTCATTTCAACAGAAGAACTTTTACAGGAGTATGGACTGACAATAGAAAGGGCTTAGGAGCAGTCAGACTTGTACAGGGAAAAATTTTTCGGATTACTGCGGAAATACGATGTGTGCAATGATAATATAAGTGTTATGATTACGGAACTGGACAGGCTGATTTATAAGAATCAGAATGAAGATTTGCTGTATATTATCATACGACTTGTTTGTGTATTTTAACTTTGAACCCACTAGATTCAAAGTTAAGGCTATTATAAAACTTATGGCAACCTTTTTCTTTGTGTCGCTTTTTGTGAATGATAGTGTCGCAAAAAAATGACTTTTAGTATTGAAAATTTTATCATAATGTGCTATAATGTAAATTAAGATATTGTATGTAAGGAGCATAGTTTATGAGTGAGAATAATCAGAAAATAAAATTGCTCCGAATAATGGAGTTTTTGAGGTCTGAGTCCGAAGCAAGCAAGCCTGTTTCCACAAGTCAAATCATCGGTTATCTTAATGGACTTAATATATCTTGTGAGCGAAGAACGCTTTACAAGGATATGGAATTGTTGATTGAAAGCGGAGCTAATATTATCAAGACAGGGCTTGGCAGAGAGAACGCATATTATATTGACGAAGTTTCTCTTTCACTTGCTGAATTAAAAATACTGATAGATGCTGTGCATGCAGCTAATTTCATTACTGACGATAAAACGACAGAGCTTGTTGAAAAACTGCTTGCATTTTCAGGAATAAGGCACTCTGAAATCGTGAGGGATAACATTATCTTTTATAATAATCACAAGCATTCCAACAATGTGGTTTTTGACAATATTGAGCAAATTGAGCTTGCAATCAAGCAAAAGAAGCAAGTGAGCTTTTATTATTTTGATTTAGACGATAAATGTAATCGTGTTTATCGTAAAGACAAAAAAAGATATATTACCGATCCTGTGGCACTTGTGTTCAGCGAGGATAACTATTATCTTGTGGCTTATAGCCAAAAATATCAGAATAGTGTGAATTACAGAGTTGACCATATGAACACGATTGAAGTTGAAGATACACCGATATGTGAAGAAGCGCATATAAAAAAGCGAAAAACCGAAAGCTATACAAAACAGGTATTTAAAATGTATAACGATGAAGCAGAAGTTGTCACTCTTGAATTTCCGTCCGAATTGCTTGGTGCTGTTTATGATAAATTCGGTGAACAGACAGAGATTCGTCACGCTGACGGTGGAAGACTGAAAATTAAAGTCACGGTTCAGATTAGTCCTCCGTTCTTCGGGTGGGTATTCCAGTTTATGAATAAAATGAAAATTATAGAGCCACTTAGCATATTAGAACAATACAACAAATGTATCAATGATGCTTTTGTTTATAGTACGCAAGGGTAAATTTTAACAGGAGGTATGTTATGGGTTTTCAGGACACAATCAATGATATTTTTAAAGGTCTTTCAGGTGATAATGAAACAGACTTAAAATATCTTAAAGAACAGGCGGATAAACATAAAGATGATGAAAATGCAACAGAAATCATAAGAGCGTTGGGAAGAAAGATTTTTGAACTTCTGCCCGATGAAGCTAAGACAGAACTTAATCAAATAATCGGCAACGAAGTTGATACAATAAATTCAACGGTAGAAGAAGCACGATTCCAATTAAGCAGGAATAATCCTGAAAAAGCAGAAGAACTACTCAAATCAGCTATCAATTCTATTCCGTTTGAATTTAAGGACGATGAGGAATGTGGCTACTTCTGCTTTGACAATGTTCTTGAAATCACAATATTTGCTATTTCTGAGAAATATGAAAAGAATATACGTAAGGCAACATATAATTTCGCTGAAATTTACTATTTGTATGCATATAGCTTGATTGAAAGCAATAAACTTGACGAAGCAGAAGATGCTCTGAAAACAGCATTGAAGTGGAATCCTGTTTCTACTACAATTATGGGTGAACTTTCAGAGATATATAAGCATAAAAAAGATTATGAAAACTACTTGTACTGGAGCAGAAGAATTATTCAGTATGCGACTTCCTCAAAGATGCTTGCAAGAGGATACAGAAATATAGCCTATTATTACTGCGATATTGGTGAATATGAGAAGTCGGCTACTATCTATTACTTATCAAGATTTTTTGAGGAAAGTAAACAAGTAAATTCTGAATTGTTCTATATTTCCGAAAAGCTCGGAAAAATTCCCGAAGCTCCGAAACCGGAATATATTAAGGCATTATTTGAACAAGAAAATATACAGTATGGTGCGAGTGATTTTGTCATTGGTGCAGCTTATCAGATTTGTAAGACTTGTCTGGATAACAATGACCAAGAAAACGCATTGTATTATCTATATATTGTTTATGACATGACACATGATGAATCAATTCTTGATATAATCAATGAGATAAAGAAAAATCTTGACGAGACGAATGATGAATAATAGAGGTGTGCTTATATGTATTATAAAAATACAGGCTTTCGTGCGCTATACAAAAACTTTGTCGCATTTACGCTGAGGGATAATCTGAAACAATGTATTGATAACTATCCAAATGCAGATAAAGCAAACTGCATTCTGACTTATGGCTACATTGACCATGATGCAGGATTGACAATGGAGATACTTGCCGCTGGAATTAAAGACGGTGATAGCTTTACATTCTTTGATACGTCAACTAAAGCAAGAGCATTTATTCGTGTAGGTGCGATTATAGAAGATGAATTTTTCTTCTTTGATGATAAAGACGGTGATTTGAGCAAGAGATATTCCGAAAAACTTAATGTACTCAAGCACTATGCTGTATCAGAGGAAATCGAAGAAACCCGAAAAATGGCTTTCTTGGATAAGTCAAGGCACGAATATTACCCTGATGATGTTATGGTGTATCTGACAAAACAAGGTATAAAACCCGAAGGCTGTTGGGTAAGAATCATAGGACTTGGAGATAGCTTTATTATGGGTACGCTCCTGAATGAACCTGACCAGGATTTCGGTTATCATAAGGGTGAGAAAATCGCATTTTTTGTCCAACAGCAGGAAGATAAAAGCGTTATTCTCTATACCGATATGACACCAAGTCGCAAGCTAATCGCTGAGGATTTGGAAGATGGCACTTTGCTGAAAGAAGCCGTATCTATATTTAATAAGGAAAGAACAGAGGAACACTTCATAGATATTCTTGAATTTCTCAGGGACAGTTATGTGTGGATTCCTTGTAATGCTGTTTTTAGCGATGTTGATATGGCAGAGTTTGAAAAAGTTTTAAAAGAATCCGGAGACAATCTTTCATCAATAGTCGGCAAGACATTCAGTAATAAAGAGAATATTCGTATGATACCTGATATTTTACAAAACGGTGAGCAATTCTTTTTCCCTGTCTTTTCAAGTGCAGAGGAAATGGGCGAATATGGCGAACATTTATCAAAGGTTCAGAAGCATATCTTGGAAGTAATACCTATGGCACGAAGCAACGAGAAGAAAGTTGCCGGAATAGTTCTGAACGCTTTTACAAAGCCGTTTGTTTTAGATGCAGAGCTTTTCGATATGGTCGAAAATATGAAATCAAGATTGGAGTAAAATAACAATGAGTGAACATAAAATAGATGTCATGTGGGATGATACTCCTGTTGACGTTTCAACAGAGGTCAACTTTATCTGGGCTATCGCCAATAAGCTACGAGGTACATATCAGAGTGACAAGTACAAAGATGTTATTATCCCTATGACAATCATCCGACGCTTTGAGTGTGCTTTGGAGAATACGAAACAGGCTGTTGTGGAGCAGTACAAGAAGAATCCTGCTTATCCTGCAAAGGCTATGTGTCGTATATCAGGATTTCCGTTTTTCAATACAAGTGAATATACACTTGCTGAACTTGTAAACGACCCCGACCATCTTGCAGTAAATTTCAAAACTTATATTGAGGGATTTTCAGCAAATGTACAGGAGATTATCAGAAGTCTTGACTTCGATAAGCAGATTGATAAAATGGATAAAAGTAATCGTCTGTTGTCTGTAATAAAGGCGTTTTCAGAACTTGACCTTAACCCTGAAACAATAGATAATGTGAAAATGGGATATATATTTGAAGATTTAATCAGAAGATTTTCTGAAAATGCTGAAGCTGGCGATCACTACACGGGCAGAGATATTATCAAGTTAATGGTCAATATCCTGCTTGCAGAAGGCTGTGATGATATTTTTGATGACCATAAGGAAATCACCATACTCGACCAGGCAGCAGGCACGGGTGGTATGCTCTCTACTTCATATAACTTCATTCATAGATACAATCCTACTGCGAATGTCCGCCTGTTCGGGCAGGAGATAAACCCTGAGTCCTATGCTATGTGCGTGGCTGAAATGCTTATCAAGGGGCAGAATGCTGAGAATATCCATATGCAGGATACTATGAAAGCAGACTGTTTCCCCGACAGACAAATGCGTTTCGTTATCGAAAATCCTCCGTTTGGTACGCCGTGGGGTGGTAAAGATGCCGCTGAGGGTGTTGAGCAGGCTGTCAAGGAAGAAAATCAGAAGGGCTTTAACGGTCGTTTTGGTGCAGGGCTTCCAAGTTCTGGTGATATGCAGTTGTTGTTTATTCAGTCAGCAGTCAAGAAAATGGACGATATTGTAGGTCGTGCCGCTATTATTGAGAACGGTTATACACATCACCCACCCCCCGCACGGTACAGGAATGGCGTATGCCGGGTGCGGGTGGAAAAAAAGAAGGGGGGGGGGGGGG
>CAMWUB010000108.1 GCA_947177345.1 uncultured Ruminococcus sp.
TTAAAACTGTCCTGAGCAGGTGGATTATTTGTGCAATATGCTGTATCGGTCTATGGGGAAAAACACCACCTGTTACCGTCAGTATGCACAAAAAAATGATACTTTATCAGAAATAAAGTTTAATATATTAATCATGAATTATGAATTATAAAGTGTTTCTGTGGAAGATAATTTATTTTTTAAACTTATCTTGTAAAAAATTTTAGAAAAAGAAGTTTATAAACCGCATCAGGCATCAAAAATACCACTTTTCAATTAAAATTATGAGTCCGGAGCAGGTGTATTATTTGTGCAATATGCTGTATCAGTCTATAAGGGAAAACACCACCTGTTACCGTCATTATGCACAAAAAAATGATACTTTTTCAGAAATAAAGTTCAATATATTAATTATGAATTGTGAATTATAAACTGATATGTAACCTGACTTCAACCCACGGAATAATATATATAAAACTATTCCGGAGGTGACTTCATGAAACACAGAAGAAGAAAACCGGCAAATTACCAGATTATAACCATAACAGGCGTATTTCTTGTAATATTGCTGATAGTCATTGCGGTATGGACTGACAAGGCAGTAAGACCTGTTGCATCTTTACAGGCGGAACACCTCTCACTGATTGAAACTAACCGGACTGTTGAAGAAGCCGTTTCAAAATACATATCAACGGAAAACTGTTCCTACAGCGATTTTGTCACGGTTAAATATGACAGTTCCGGACGTGTTGCGTCAGTAGAGGCAAGAACTCAGAATATAAACAAAGTACAGTCTGAAATTGCCCTTGAAATAAACAGCCGTCTTGAAAAATCCGAAAGTTATGCGAGTGTTCCGGTGGGTTCGCTTACAGGTTCGTATTTCCTCGCCGGAAAGGGTATGAAAATACGCCTCCGGATATGTCCGGCAAGTAAAGCCGATGTACGTCTTAAAAGTGAATTTACCTCCGCCGGAAACAATCAGACCTGCCACAGAATTTCAGCGGAAGTAACGGCGGATATAAAATCTTCACTTCCGATTTATGACTTCGAGACCGAAACAAGTTTTGAATTTCTTTTAGCTGAAAGCATAATAGTCGGTGAAGTTCCGGAAAGAAGTATCTGTGCTTGGAAAGAGTACTGACGGAAAAAAGACTGACAAATAGTCAGCCTTTCCGGAAATATTTCAGCAGAAATCGGGGTATTCAAGCATATGTGTAAGTATCGCTATATTGGTAACAGCCTCTATGCACGGCAGATAACGCATAACAGTACACGGGTTGTAATCAGTACCGGAAGTGAATGTTTTTTCCTTAAGTTCATGCATATCAACTGTTTTCTGTTCTTTTGCGATTGTCGGATTCGGTCTTAAAGCTATACGGAAAATAATCGGCATACCGGAAGAAATTCCGCCTAAAATTCCGCCATGATTGTTTGTTTCGGTCTGTACGTGACCGTGATTATCAACATAAAAATCATCATTGAAAGTACTGCCGGTCATGAAAGTAGCTCGGAAACCTGCTCCGAACTCTATACCGGTTACGGCTGGCAGACTGAAAACAAGTTGTGAAATAGTATTCTGTAAACCGTCGAAAACAGGTGAACCGATTCCGGCAGGAAGATTTATTATACCACATTCCACAATACCGCCGACAGAATCGCCTTTTTTATGTATACGTTCTATTTCCTCGTACATGAGTACAGCATTATCATCATTTATAACCGGAAAATCTTTATTTCTGATATTGATTATATCTTCACGTGAAAGATTTACAGGGTCAAACAGGTGGTCTTTTATTTTATGTATTCTTACTATATGACTACCAGTATAAATGCCACGTCTTTCGAGAATCTGACCGCATACAGCTCCGGCGAAACACACCGGAATTGTAAGCCTGTCAGAAAGGTGTCCGCCATCACGTACGTCATTAAACCCCCTGTAACGTACAGCACCAGTATAATCAGCGTGTCCGCACCGTGCGAGGCGGTCGAGATTCTGAGCAGGTAAAAGCGGTTCAGGTGAGTAGTTCTGTATGAACGCACATAACGGCGCACCAGTGGTATAGTTGTTCATGATACCGGATATAACGTGTGGCATAACGTTCTCACGACTATTATTTATTAATGTCCTTGACATGAAGTTTCTTATTGATTTAACATCAATGTATTCACCGGCAGGAAGATTATTAATATTAACACCTATCGCCGAACTCTGAGCCTCACCGAATACAGAAACTGAAATTTTATTATTCCATACTGACGACATTTACAATCCCTCCTGAATTTTCGTAATCCTTAAAGAAATCCGGATATGATTTTTCAACGGATTCCGCACCCCTGATTATAACATCTCCGGAAGTACGTGTACCAGCAATTGCACCAGCCATAGCTATTCTGTGGTCGCCTGCACTGTCGACAATACCACCTGTCATATTTCCGGTAGGTCTTATAATAAGACCGTCCGGTGTGACTTCCGCATTTCCGCCGATATTGTTTATAAGTGATGCTGTTGTTTCAAGGCGGTTGCTTTCCTTTATTCTTAATCGCTGTGCGTTATATATGACCGATTCGCCTGTTCCGTATGAAGCAAGTACTGACAATATCGGTACTAAATCCGGAATATCTGAACAGTCTGCACGGAAATGACCGTCTTTTTCAAACTGTGATATTATATCAAGTATTTTCTTATCACCCTGAACGCTTTCCGGATTGAGATTTTCAAGTGTAACCGACGAGCCTATAGCATTTGCTACATAAAAGAAAGCTCCCTGTGAAAAATCGCCCTCTACCGTGTCATTATGCGGTATGTATTTCTGATTTCCCTTTATATAAAAACCGTTTTTATTTTCCTGAATAATAATACCGTATTTTTTCAGTACATCTATAGTTATATCCACATACGGACGTGATACCAGTTTTGAAGTAAGAACTATTTCAGAATCTCCGTCGAGTAATGGCAGCGCGAACAAAAGACCTGTTATAAACTGTGAGGAAACATTTCCCTCTATTTCAAACGTACCGCTTGTGAGTTTTCCGGAAATGGTAAACGGCATAGTATTATTATAGTCAAAATGTATACCGTGCCTGCTCAGTTCCCTTGTGTAGATGTCAATGGGACGTTGCGGAAGTCTGCCCTGTCCGTGAAATTCAGTGGTAACGCCTAATGCACTGGCGATAGGTATAATAAATCTTAATGTAGAACCGCTTTCTACACAGTCAATGACGGCTTTTTCCGGCGGATTGATACCGTCCGGAATATCAACACTGTTCTGATTTTTATAAATTACAGAACCTAAAGCCGACATTGCCTGAATGGTAGCGTCAATATCTTTCGAGAAATCTATACCGTTTATTTCAGAACCTCCGGCAAGTGATGCACATATAATCATTCTATGTGCTACGCTCTTTGAAGACGGTATTTTAACACTTCCGGAAAGTTTTTCCGGAGTTATTTTTATATCCATGTACTACACCTCCATAAATTTTTCAAATTCGCTTACGGTTGATTTTCTTATTTCAGCAACACCGATAGTCTTACATACTATATAACTTATATTACCGTATGCACGTTTTTTATCCTTGGAACAGTACGGAAGAAGTTCCGCCATTGGTGCTTCCGTATCAGTCGGAAGTTTATACGCTGTAAGGCATTTTTTAAGACGTTCAGAAAGTTCCGGTGCGAATTTATTCGTGATAAGACACATTCCGACCGCTACACCCATACCGTGTGTATAATCCGTATAATTATGCCAGCCCTCTATGGCGTGACCTAAAGTATGTCCGAAGTTCAGAATCATTCTTTCACCCTTATCGAACTCATCATTTTCGACAACATCACGTTTTATGTCTATACAGGTATATACTATATCGTCCATTATTTCATGAACGTTTTCAAGATTATGACATTCAAGTTTTTCAAATAAATCACGGTCACGAATCATGCCATATTTAATGACTTCCGCCATACCACATGAGAGGTTTTCAGCAGTAAGGGTTTTAAGTGTATCGCTGTCACATATTACGAGAGCAGGCTGTTTGAACGCTCCTACTAAATTTTTTCCGCCGGAAATATCAATAGCAGTTTTACCGCCTACAGAAGAGTCAACCTGTGCAAGAAGTGTTGTAGGTATCTGGACGAAGTCCACACCCCTGAGGTAAGATGCCGCCGCAAAACCTGTTATATCACCTACCACACCACCACCGAGGGCTATAAGCATATCGCTTCTTGTTATACCGGATTCGCAAAGAAAATCAAAAATCTGACCCAGTACCGACAGATTTTTTGACTGTTCACCATTCGGGAAAGTAAACATAGTACATTCAAAGCCGTTATCTTTAAGAGAATCGGTAACGGTTTCGGCATAGAGACTGCCTACTATATCATCGGTGATTATGGCGACTTTTCTTGACTTGGTTATACCGGCAATGAGTTCGCCGGATTTTTTTATACTGCCACGTTCAATAAGAACTTCATAGGGAGTACTTGTATTTACGTTTATTTTCTTCATTTTAAACGACCTCCTGTAAATCTTTTAGATTATTATAGCATACATTTTTTAATATTGTCAACAAGTTTCTTTCCGTAAGTATGGACAAATCAAGAAAAATATGTTATAATAAGTCGGAAAGGAGATATTTGTTATGGAAATACCGGAAAAAACACTGTTTCTTATAGTGATTATAGTTATTTTTACAGTAACTTTCATAACATCTGCGGTAGTGACCTACAGAATACGACGGAAAATTTCGGCACAGAAAAAAAATCAGGAAAGAAAGGATAAAACATCATGAAAAAAAATATTGTTCTTGCATTGATTACGCTTGCAATGTTTATGAATCCGTTCAGTACCGTTGCAGAATCAGGCGACGAAACGAAAGTAAAAGATGATACAGCACATACTGAAGATAATGCATCAGAAGATGACGAATCAGAACCAGAAGACAGTGAATCAAAAGATGACGAATCAGAACCAGAAGACAACGAATCACAGGAAGATGACCAGCCACAAGAAGAGGAAAATAAAACACATACTCTTACATTCCTCGGTTTCGACGGCGAAGTGATTCAGACTATCGAAGTAAAAGAAGACGAAAAAATAGATTATTCACAGATTGATGTATCAGGGCTTCATACATTTGTAAATAAGTATACGGAGCAGGATTTCAGCGAATGGAGCAGTACTCCGGAATATATTTCCGAAGATACAACCATACAGGCTCTTTGGAAAAGAGGTATAATTTCCGCTGACGGTAAACCGGTAAAAACGGAATACTATTCAAAAGGTGCGGACATTGATTTAAACGGATTATCAATAATTATTACGCTTGAAACTCAGACCACAAAAACGGATAATGACGGAAATTTTATCGTTGAAAAACAGGAAAATAATATAACAGGTTCGTGTTATACGGAAAAGTTACTTGAGGAACTTTTTGAAACTGACAAAACAGCCATAGTAGACGTGATTCCGTATGGAGATGATAAGCCTATTTTCAGTTATGAAATAACGCTTTTCGACAGTCTCGGCGATACAAATAACGATAACGTGATAGATGCTATTGATTCTTCTTTCATACTTGAAACTTATGCTGATTTTTCAACTGGTGCAAATAATTCCCTCACTGACCAGCAGAAAAAAATATGTGACATAAATCAGGACGGCAAAATTGATGCTATGGACGCTACATATATTCTCATGTACTATGCAGAATCTTCTACTGGTGGCAATCCTGTATGGGAAAACATGATAGAAAATTCAGAACAGTAAAGCAAAAAAACTATTGACATTTTCTGAAAAATGTGATATGATTAATTTGTTATCATTCAGAATGTATATTTCAATA
>CAMWUB010000109.1 GCA_947177345.1 uncultured Ruminococcus sp.
ACTTTTTTTACATTATAATATAGAATAAGTGAAAACTCATACTGTACACGGGGTGCAGTAAAAATTTTAAATCATTATATTTTACGGAGGAAACCGAAAATGAATTCTAAATTTTTCAGAAAAACTGCTGTTGCAGTTACTGCTGTAATGTCGCTTTCATGCATGGCATCAGTAGTAAACAGTCCGGCTTATATGCCGACTGTCAATACAGCTATCACGGCATATGCTGCTGACGCTGTAAAAATCGCAAGTTCTGTAGGCTATGGCGAGGGTATGTATGTTACATGGTCATCTGTATCAGGTGCAGACGGCTATAACGTTTATGTCGACGGCGTTAAGATTGATTCAATGCTTATCAGACAGTACAAAAACTACATGAGAGCCGACGCATTAGGTCTTAAAGCAGGAAGTCATACAATGAAAGTAGTTCCTGTTATCAGTGGCAAGGAAGATGCTTCAAAGGCTTCTGAGGCAAAGGCTGACGTTTATGCACATATCCGTGAAGGTTTCGGCTTTGTGAACGGTACTTCTTCAGGTGCTTACAATGATGACGGTACATTAAAATCCAATGCGGTTGTAGTATACGTTACAAACGAAAACAAAGATACTGTAACAGTTACGCTCCCGAACAAAGACGGCAAAGATACACAGCTTGTCGGCGTGCAGAATATCATAACAGGTCTCAAGAATAACAAGAAAGTTGCACCTGTTGCGATAAGAATTATAGGAAATATCACAGACCCTGAAACTCTTATAAAGGGCGATTTATATATTGATAACGCAACCTGCGGACTTACTGTTGAAGGTGTCGGCAATGATACCACTATTAACGGATTTGGTCTTGTAATGAAGAACTCTTCAAACGTTGAAGTAAGAAATCTTGGTTTCATGAACTGTAACAGTTCTGAGGGCGACGACTGCGGACTTCAGCAGGGTAATGACCACGTATGGGTACATAACTGCGATTTCTTCTATGGTGATGCCGGTTCAGATGCAGACCAGGTAAAAGGCGACGGTGCTTTAGATACTAAAACTTCAACATATGTTACACACTCATTCAATCACTTCTGGGATAACGGAAAATGTAATCTTCAGGGTATGAAATCGGAAAGCACAGAAAACAGTGTTACATATCACCATAACTGGTATGACCATTCAGATTCACGTCATCCGAGAATAAGAACCTGTACAGTACATAGTTACAACAACTATTTTGACGGTAACGCAAAATATGGTATGGGTGTTACACTTGGTGCATCTGCATTCCTCGAAAACAACTATTTCAGAAACTGTAAATATCCGGCACTTATTTCAGGACAGGGTTCAGATGTTGCTACAGGTGGTACATTCTCCGGTGAAAATGGTGGTATAATAAAGGCTTACGGAAACTATATCGAAGGTGCAAAAGCCATGATTTCATACGCCGACGACAAGACAGAATTTGATGCTTATGTAGCTAAATCAAGAGACGAACAAGTTCCGTCAAGTGTAACCTGTAAAAAAGGTGGCACAACATATAATAATTTTGATACTGCTTCCAGTATGTATAAATATAACGCTGAAAAGGCAGAAGATGTACCGGCAACAGTTACTGCTAAGGCAGGACGTGTTGACGGTGGTGACTTCCAGTGGAAATTTGATAACGCCGTTGACGATACAAGTTATGAAGTAAACCAGCCACTTAAAGATGCACTCGTTGCATATAAGGATTCAATAGTTGCTATCGGTAGCGGATTCTCAGATACAGGCACAGCACCTGTTGCAACAACTACAACTTCCAAACCGGCAGGAACACAGAATACAACGACCACAACAAAAGCTCCTTCAACACCGTCCACACCGGCAACAACTCCGGCAGGCGTAAAGGTTGAATACTCAGGCGGTTGGAATGAAATGGCATATCTCGGACTTTCCGGCATAAAGGACGCTGATGTTACAGGCGTATCATATTCAGGAGCTTCAACAGGTTCACTTAAGGGTGAAGACCTTGAATACCTTGTAAGAGACGTTGATGGCGGTGTCCGTGTTGACCTCCTCGGACTTAAAGCAGGTACATATACAGTTACAGTTACTACTTCAAAGGGAGAAATCAAGCAGAGCGGTATTGTAGTAGGTCAGCAGGATAGGTCAGGTTATGCACACTATGGTTATACCGACGGTGTAGGTGCATATAACGATAACGGCGAACTTAAAGCAAATGCTAAAGTTATTTACGTTACAGAACAGAATAAGAATACAGTTTCCGTAACATCTAAGGACGGCACAACTGTTAAAGGTATAGGAAATATCCTTAACTCTGTTGCTCAGGACGTTGGTGGTGGTAAGAACGCTAACGGCGGTACAGCTAACACCAATCAGGATATTATAAAGAAACTCGCTAAAGACGGCACACCACTTGTTATCAGAATTGTAGGAAACGTTTCAACACCAGAGGGCGTAACAGTATTCGATTCCGTAGATATGGGCGGTTCTGTAGGTGATAACGGCGGTATGGCAAGAATGCGTTCCGGTAAGGATATAACTATCGAGGGTATTGGTAATGATGCTACAGTAGACGGCTGGGGCTTCCACTTCATGTGCGAGTCTTCTGCTCCTGAACTCGGCAAGAGTTTTGAAGTAAGAAATATTGCATTCAGAAACGTTCCTGAAGACTGTATCGGTATGGAAGGTGTACAGGAAGGCTCAGGAACAAGTGCAAAGATTACGGCTTCCGTTGAAAGATGCTGGATTCATAACTGTGAATTTTATGTACCGAAGATAGCTAATCCTGCTGAATCAGACAAATCAGAGGGCGACGGTGCTTGCGATTTCAAACGTGGTCAGTATTTCACAAACAGCTATTGTTACTATGAGGGCTATCACAAGACTAACCTTGTCGGCTCATCTGATACAAGTCTCCAGTACAATATATCATTCCACCATAACTACTGGAAGAAATGTGAATCAAGAGGACCTCTTGCACGTCAGGCTAATATTCATATGTACAACAACATATTTGACGGACAGTCAAGCTACTGTGCAAGTGTAAGAGCTAATTCATATATCTTCTCTGAGTACAATGCTTATGTAAACGAATGTAAAGACCCTGTACTTCTTAAGTCCGGTGGTATATTCAAGAGTTATAACGATGCACGTATAAGCCTTAAAAAAGGTGCTAAATATGAGGGTACAGACGTTTCAAGCAGAAGCGAAAAGGTAGCTAATAACAACCAATACTCCGATTTTGATACAAATTCTTCACTTTCATATATTCCGTCCGGTAATTATAAGCTTATCGAAGCAACAGGCGAATCACTCTATACAGCACTTAATGCCGAGTTTGAAGCATACGGCGGTTGTATGGATAACAACAAAAAGAGTAGTAACAGTGGTACTACAACACCGTCCGATACAACTACTACAGCTAAACCGGCAGGTACAACAACCACTACTACAACAAAGAAAGGCGAGACTACAACAACAACAGTTGCTACAGTTAAACCTGTTACAGGTGGCTATGTTCACGACTTTACAAAGAACGGTACTTCAAGTGACTTCTATACAATTACTGGTAACCTCTCGACAAGCAAGGGTACAGTAGATTATAACGGTCTTAAACTTACACAGTGTCTCAAGATGGAAAGTGCTACAAATATCGCATTCAATGCACCGTCAGCAGGAAAAATTACACTTGTATTCGCTGAAGCAAATGCAACAATCAAGATTGACGGTACTAAGTATACATCTTCCGGTGACGGCACAATAACTGTTGACCTTAAAGCCGGTTCTCATACAGTTACAAAGGCTGATACTGCAAACCTCTTCTATATGGTATACGGTGCAGAAAGTGGTAACGTTGGTACAACAACCACAACAACAAAGGCAACTACAGTTACAACAACTACTACAAAGAAGCCTGATTCTACAGATATATTATATGGTGATGCTGACAATAATGGTACATTGGCTATGGCAGATGCTGTATTTATAATGCAGAATGCTGTTAATGGAGATGCATTCCCTATGAACGATACACAGAGAAATCTTGCCGATGTTTATAACAGAGGCGACGGCGTAACTACTATGGACGCACTTACAATCCAGAAGTATTTCCTCAATCTTATTGATACACTTCCGGAATCTTATATGGAATAATCCGACTCCCTCAAATATAATGATATAATGAAAAAAGGAACTCTTCGGAGTTCCTTTTTTCTTTTTCTATATATTTATTTCAGGAGATTATATATTTTTTTTCTTTGTTCTCAGTCTGTAGTTTCCGGCATTATCGGAAGTTCTTCAATTGAAACAAGATTTATATTTATCATCTGTATAGTAAGAGCATCAAGAGAAGTAACGCCATCGCCAGTATTGTAGACATCAGCATTGATTCTACCGTTTTCGGAAAGTCCGAATTCATCAGTATTTACAATTGATTGCATTATCAGTACAGCATCGGCAATAGTCACATTGTTATCACAGTTGGCATCACCATAAATTATATTGCTGGTTGTAGTATTTTCTGTCGGAAAGATAGGTCTTGTACCGCCTGCTCCGGAAGATTTGCATTTAGGACAAACAAAAAGTCCGAGAGGAGTTGTTACGCCGTCATTGACATCTATAACATCGCCACATATTTCGCACGCCTTACAAGCTATAACAGTAGCAGTAGTTGTAGTCGTTGTTGTCATTGTTGTCAAATCACATATAAGTGCTGTTGTTGTAGTTGTTGTTGTCATAGGGCTCATACCTGCATAGCAATCCTTGCAGAAATTGTTATACGGAGTTTTTACGGCGTCGGCAGAAGGTACGGATTTACCGCATAAAGCGCACTTTGTCATGCTGTCGTTGTCGTAAAGAGATACAACAAACATTAATGTTTTTAAATTTGAATCATAATAAATGTATTTTTCGTAAAACGGAGAGTAAGTATATGCGTTGTATTTTTCGGGGAGTTTGTCAACCACGAACTGAATAACAGAATGTGTATCTGGTTCCGGTATTTTACATTCAAAATCAATAGTTTCTTCTTTACCGGTAGTAACCCATTCAACGCAATTTCCTAAATTGCCGTTTTCGTCCCATTCGCTGAGTGATACCCCTGCTCCCTCAATGTATTCGCCGGTGTCGCCATCAATAAGATTGCATAAAGCCTTAATACCCTGATAATCCCTGTCAAGAGATATTGTTAATTGTGGGCGTGGTTCTATATCACGATACCAGTCCATAGCTGAATCAACCTGCCAGTCTAATACATTTGAACCGCCACGTATGGAATAACCTTCCGGCATATCTTCGATTACGGCAGTAAGCAGAAAAAGGTCTGATAAATTTGTAAAAGTATGTTCAGTTCTGAAGACGTAACTTTCAGATTCAGAAGAATCCCATGTACCGTAGTCATTTTTTATAATGTTGTTTGTGATAGTTTCGGTTTCCACAAGATGTATCTTTACGCCGTCAAGGTGTTCTCTTGTGTAACTGTCTATAACCTTTACAGTCACATCGAAGTTCCTTTCAAGTGGAAACTCTTCCGGTTGTATTTCAGGTGCCGGAACACTTGTGCAGGTGTAAACTCTGTCGGGAATGGTTGAGACCGCTGTTGTCTGTATGGGTTCGTCGTCGTGGATTTCCGGAACATTATTCAGTACCTGTGCGATGTTTCTGTCCGGAATGGTTTCAACGGGTTCAGCATTTTCAGCATACGTCGCAAGCGGACTGAACGCCGAAAGCATTACGGCAAGTGCTGTAAGAACAGCTGTTTTTGATTTTTTTAACATAAAAAATCCTCCTTTTAAAAATTTTTTCATTATAAACGGTTTTGAATTT
>CAMWUB010000110.1 GCA_947177345.1 uncultured Ruminococcus sp.
ATTATAGCATTATAAAAAAAATTTTGCAATAGTATTTTGTAAAAAAATTCCCGTACTGAATACGATTTGTTAAAAATCAACAGTTTTTCACGTAATCTGTACGGGATATTTAATTATTTTCCGAATTTATTGAGGTATTCGCTTGCAAGATAAAGTGAACCGCATACAACAACTATGCCGTCATTTAAGAGTGCATATTCCTCAGCCTTTGCGACAGCTTCAGTCAGTGAGTGATAAACGCCGGTATGTGTACCGAAATTCCGTGATATTTCAGCGAGTTTTTCCGCCGGTACTGCATTAGGTGCGAAGCCGTCAACAGTAAACATGACTTTTGAACATCTTGCGATATTACGTACACACTCTGGATAGTCTTTTGAATCAACCATACCCATGACGGCATAAACCGGTTTATTCATAACGACAATAGAACAGTATAACTGGTAAGTTCCTTCCGGATTGTGACCGCCGTCAACGACAACAGGCGGATTTCCGTCAATATATTGACATCTTGCCTTTACCTGTGTAGTTTCAACGGATTTTCTTATATTTTCGGCGGAAATTTCAAAACCTTTTTTCCGGAGGTATTCGCACGCCTCAATAGCAGTCACGGCATTCATGGGCTGGTGGAATCCTAACATAGATGTTTTATACTGTTTATTTTTGTAAGTAAATGTGCCGTCTGTATCAATACCACGATATTTAAAATTATCGTTATCCGGTGTTATAAATTCAACATTTTTTTCACCGGATATTTTTTCCACAAGATATTTTATATTGCGTTTGTTGTCAATAGAAAGTATAACCGCTGAACCCTCTTTTATTATACCGGCTTTCTGACATGCTATTTTTTCGACGGTATCGCCTAAAATGTCGGTATGGTCAAGAGATATGGACGTAATAACAGATAAAACCGGTGGCGGTATGACGTTTGTGCAGTCAAGAAGTCCGCCTATACCGCATTCCAGTATGACTATATCGCATTGTTCACGGACGTACCATAGAAAAGCTATAGCCATAGTAATTTCAAACTGTGAGTAGGGTTTATCGTCAATTCTTTTCCTGATAAGACTACATATTCTGCAAAGTGAATCATCATCTATTTCAGTACCGTTTATGCGGATTCTGTCGTTATACCGGAGTATATACGGCGATGTAAACTGTCCGGTCTTATAGCCGGAATATATCAGGGCATTTGAAATATATTCCACTGTAGAACCCTTTCCGTTAGTACCGGCAACGTGTACGAATTTCAGTTTTTTTTCCGGATTTCCGATAAGTTTCATTAAGTTTTCCGCACGGGATAAGTCTGTAATTTTTCCGCCTGATTTACTGTAGGAATTTATAAATTCCATAGATTCTTTAATATTCATAGACACCTCTTTAAATATTTGTATAGAAAATTCCAGTCGCAAGCTGTACGCCTATCGAAACAAGCGTTATCATAATCCAGCACGAAAGACCTAAAATAATAGGTTTCTTACCGTTTTTAATCAGCTTTACTATGTTAGTATTAAGTCCGATTGCACACATAGCCATAGCTATAAAGAATTTAGCTAACCACTTCGCAAAAGATACGAAACTGTTGTTATAAAAATCTGTGAAAGAACTTTCCGGAATTACGCCCACAACTGTAGTTATCACAGATGCGATTATGAAAAATATTATGAAAAACGGAAAAATTTTCTTTATCGAGAAGTTACCGGCTTGCGTCCCCGATTTTTTCGCCTGACGTGTTCTGTATACGGCGAGTGCAAGAGTTATCGGAATAATAGCAAGGGTTCGTGTCAGCTTTACGGTAACCGCAGATGATAATATACCGTCCGTACCGTAAATTCCCTCAGCCGTCGAGGCAGTAGCGGTAACTGATGATGTATCATTTACAGCAGTACCGGCAAATATTGCGAAGCCCTCCGAACCCAGTCCGATAGCGTGACCAAATTGCGGAAATATCAACGCCGCCAGTACGTTAAACAGGAATATGACAGAAATCGCTTGTGCGACGTCCTCATCATCGGCATCTATTACCGGAGCGGTCGCCGCAATTGCAGAACCTCCGCATATCGACGAACCTACACCTATCAGACACGCCGTTTTTTTATTTATTTTCAGGACTTTCATAAGTACGAACGCCGTTATAAGAGATACGCATATTGTGGAAATTATTACTGGTAAACTTTTCCCACCTACTTTTAAAATGGTACTCAGATTTAACGAGAATCCGAGTATTATTACCGCCCATTGAAGTACTTTTTTTGATGTGAATTTTATACCGTCTTTGAGTCGATTATTTGCGGAAAAATCCGGACTGATAAGGCTTATAATCATGCCTGTTACTATCGCAAATACCGGAGCCCCGATAATTTCAAGCGAAAAATTACCTATATTGACAGTCGCAAGAAATGTGGATAATCCGGCAATTGCGATACACAAGACTATTCCGAGTGAATTTTTTTTAATCCAGTTCATATATCAGTATTCGTAGTCTATACAGGCACGGTCAGTTTTTACGGTACCGATAAACTTTCCGAAAGCAATGTGTGCAGGGTGTACCTGATAGGCGTTGAGGTCTTCTATGGTCTCGAAATCGCAGAGCAGGGAAATTGTATAGTTTGACTGGTCAGCATCTTTCGAGTTGATAACAACTTCACCCTTTCTGAGTTCCTTTACGTTTGCGATTACGTCGTTGAAACGCTCCTTAGCTTCGAGGGCGTTTTCGTAAACTGTTTTATCAGTTTCCTTTAATCTGAACATTACGATATGTTTAATCATGATAAAAAATCTCCTTATTTTAAAATCATTCTGTACTTTTTACATCTGAAAGTCCGGCTGTTATCGAATTTTGAGTATTCGGAATATTCCTCGAAAACAAGACCGCATTTTTCTATAACTCTTCCGGAAGCTATATTTTCTATGGCGTGTTCTGCTACAAATTCACGGGCATTATGTTCGGAGCAGGCGTATTTAATCATACGTTTTGAAGCTTCTGTTGCGTAGCCGTATCCCCAGCAGTCGAATCGAAGATTATAGCCGAAACTCCATACATTTTCGTCGGTTCTGAACCGTATACCACCCGAACCAATCAGCATATTATCCGATTTCCTTATAAATCCCCATGTATACTCATTTTCAAGGTTTTCAAGAGATTTTAACCATTCTCTCGTTACCTCGGTATTCTCATGACACGGATAAATCATATACTCCGCAACTCGTTTGTCACCAGTCCATAAAAATACGGCTTGTGTATCGTCAACGGTAAGCGGTCTTAAAATCAGACGTTCAGTTTCTATTACCGGAGTTATAAAAATACTCATAAATATCACCTGTCTATAATATTATAGCTTTCGTCAATGATGTTGCATAATATTTTAAAGTCAATATTTTCGTCAAGGATTATCGAAATCCATAGTTTTTTGTTCATATGGTACGCCGGAAATGCTTTCCCCTCTGCAATGAGGCACTCTCTGGTAAGCGGTTCGCATTTCAGATTTATAATATCAACTATTGTATTATCATCATATCCGAATACAGATTTTTTCGCCTGTAAAACTGCCACATACCATTTTTTATTTTTCCGATTTCTTAAAACAAACGTATCGGGAGTTTTCAGCCACAGATATTCTGGTTCTGTGGCGTACTTCTCCTTGACGTATGATATTATTTTATCACGCATTACTTTCTGAAAGCCTCGATTGACTGCTTTATTTTAGTCATTTTTTCCATAGCCTTGGCGAGTTTGGCTTTTTCGGCTTCTATGAGTTTTTCCGGAGCTTTTGCGATAAAGCCCTGATTATTGAGTTTTCCGCTCAGGAAGTCAATATCTTTCTGTACTTTTGCCTGCTCCTTTTCGAGACGTGCTATTTCCTTATCCTTGTCAACGAGTTCGTCCATAGGGATAAATATTCTTGCAGAATCGGTTACGGCGTTTGCGGAATCCGGAATATCAAATTTTTCGCCTGTCTCGACGGCAGAAGCGGAAGCGAGTTTTTCAAAGAATAACGCACACGATTTAAATAATTCCGGTTCGGTGGTCTCGATAAAGAGCTTAGCCTTTACCGACGGCGGTACGTTCATTTCACTACGTGTATTTCTTACGGCTTTTATGGCGGATATTATCTTTTCAAAGGATTTTTCTTCTGCTGAAAAGTCAATTGATTCGTCGTAAACAGGGTAATTTTCGAGGATAATCATTGATTTTTCATTTGTGAGAACCTGCCATATTTCTTCCGTTATGAAAGGCATGAAAGGGTGCAGTAATTTCAGCATACCTTGCATAGCCCATACAAGTACGGACTGTGCTTTTGCCATAGTCTCGCCACCGGCTTGAATACGTGGTTTTGTTAATTCAATGTACCAGTCACAGAAAACGTCCCATATAAAGTCATAGAGTTTCTGAGAGGCTACACCTAATTCAAATTTATCAAGGTTTTCGTTTACTTCCTTTGCGAGATTGTTGAATTTATTTACAAGCCATTTGTCTTCCGTTTCGAGTTCGTCGGGAAGTCCTTTAAATTCAAAGTCTTCCGGAAGATTCATCATTATGAAACGTGAAGCGTTCCATAGTTTGTTTGCGAAGTTACGGGCGGATTTTACTTTTTCGTCGATATAACGCATATCGTTACCGGGGGAATTTCCGGTAGCAAGCATAAAGCGGAGTGCATCTGCACCATATTCGTTGATTACTTCAAGGGGGTCAATACCGTTGCCGAGAGATTTGGACATTTTACGTCCTTGTGAATCTCTTACAAGTCCGTGTATCAGAACCGTATCAAACGGAACTTTTCCCATATTTTCAAGACCACTGAACATCATTCGGATAACCCAGAAGAATATTATATCATAGCCGGTAACGAGTGTATTCGTCGGATAGAAATATTCAAGGTCTTCTGTTTTTTCAGGGAAGCCGAGGGTTGAAAATGGCCATAATGCTGAACTAAACCATGTATCGAGTGTATCGGGGTCTTGTCTCATGGGCTTGTTACACTTCGGACAGTTGCATGAATCTTCTTTGGTTACTACCATTTCACCGCACTCGTTGCAATAGAATGCCGGTATCTGATGTCCCCACCAAATCTGTCGGGATATACACCAGTCACGGATATTTTCAAGCCAGTGGAAATATATTTTATCGAATCGCTCCGGCACAAATTTTGTATCGCCGTTCTTTACAGCTTCAATAGCCGGTTGTGCGAGTGGCTTCATTTTAACGAACCATTGTGTAGATACTTTCGGTTCTACAGTAGTTCCGCAACGGTAGCAAGTTCCGACGTTATGGCTGTAATCTTCTATTTCAACTAATGCCCCCTCTTTTTCGAGGTCTGCAACGATAGCTTTTCTTGCTTCGTATCTGTCCATACCTGCATATGCCGGATAATCGTCTGTAATTGTTGCATCGTCGTTCA
Organism: uncultured Ruminococcus sp.; assembly: GCA_947177345.1. Lineage (GTDB taxonomy): Bacteria > Bacillota > Clostridia > Oscillospirales > Ruminococcaceae > Ruminococcus. The sequence continues at coordinate 5,400 of CAMWUB010000110.1, forward strand.
TTACGTTTATGACCGGTAAATTATGTCTGAGACCTACTTCAAAGTCGTTAGGGTCATGTGCCGGAGTTATTTTAACTACACCTGTACCGAAATCCATTTCAACGTAATCATCTGCAACTATCGGAATTTCCCTGTGGACTATCGGCAGAATTACTGTTTTTCCTACTAAATCTTTGTATCTGTCGTCTGCCGGATTTACTGCAACTGCCGTATCGCCTAAAAGAGTTTCCGGACGTGTTGTAGCTAATTCAAGATAATCGTCGGTATCTTTTATTTTGTACCGTAAATGCCAGAAATGTCCAGACTGCTCCTCGAAAGTAACTTCCGCATCTGAAAGTGATGTCATACACTTCGGACACCAGTTAATAATTCTCTCACCACGATATATAAG
>CAMWUB010000111.1 GCA_947177345.1 uncultured Ruminococcus sp.
CTTATAGTTAATATTATACATTCCTGAATTATATTTGTCAATATCCGAAAATTTAAAACGTCGTATTTTAGCGAACCAAACAAATTATTATTACTCTATTTGTTGATATTAACATCATAGTATTTTCCATATTATACATATAATGGACTGTACTAAAAACAATATTCATGTAATACCTAATCACGCTACAAAAAGGACTATAATGTTATAAAATGTTCCACGTGGAACATTTTTATATGAGTTCTTTTTTGTTCAAACTAAACATAAAAAATCATAAAAAAATATTCAGCATTATTTATAATTCAGTTATAAAAAATTTCTCTAAAAGTCTTTTTTTCTTTCTCAGAATGTGCTATAATAAAATTATTCCAAATATGAAAAGAGGTTCTTATTTTATGAATATCACTACTGATATTTTCAATGTCGGGGTCAATGACCATGATATTGATTTATTCGAAGGACAATACATAGTCCCTAACGGTATGGCTTATCACTCATACTTAATCATGGACGAAAAAATAGCCGTACTCGATACGGTCGATGCAAATTTCTCCGGTGAATGGCTTACCAATATAAAAAATGTCCTCGACGGACGTATTCCGGATTATCTCATAGTACAACACATGGAATGTGACCATTCTGCAAACATCATGAACTTCATCAGAGAATTTCCGGAAACAACTATAGTCGGAAATGCTAAGACTTTTACAATGCTCACAAACTTCTTCGAAAATACAGAAAATCTTAAAAAACTGGTCGTCAAGGAAAATGATTCCCTTTCACTCGGAAAACATATCCTTAATTTCATATTCGCACCTATGGTACACTGGCCTGAAGTTATGTTCACTTACGAAAGTACAGAAAAAATTCTTTTCTCTGCCGACGCTTTCGGAAAATTCGGAGCTTCCGACATCAATGAGGACTGGGCTTGCGAAGCAAGACGCTATTATTTTGGTATTGTCGGAAAATACGGTACACAAGTTCAGTCAGTTCTGAAAAAGGCTTCCAAACTGGATATAAATATCATCTGTCCGCTTCATGGAGTAGTTCTTAAAGAAAATCTCCCTTACTATCTTGGTTTATATAATACATGGTCTTCATATGAGGTAGAAAGCGACGGTATAATGATTGCTTATACTTCAGTCTACGGTAATACTAAAAAAGCCTGCGAGATTCTTGCCGATAAGCTAAATGAAAAAGGCTGTCCTAAAGTCATTCTCTGTGACCTCGCCCGTGAAGATTTAGCAGAAGCTGTTGAAGATGCTTTCAGATACGGAAAAATTGTACTTGCCTCACCTACCTACAATGCGGATATTTTCCCATTTATGAAACACTTTATTCTCGCTCTCACTGAAAGAAATTTCCAGAATCGTACAATAGGTATTATTGAAAATGGTTCGTGGGCTGTTACCGCCGGAAAAGTAATGCGTGAAATGTTTGCAAAATCAAAAGACATAACATGGCTTGAAAACTCAGTAACTATAAAATCTGCTGTGAAATCGGAAAATATTCTACAGATTGAAGCAATGGCTTCTGAATTATCAGACTGATTGTTCCACATGGAACAATTATTACTCAGGATTTTTCAAATTGTTCCACGTGGAACATTTCAGGGAATGCATTAAAAGCTATCTGATTAGTTATAATATCAGAAAGGAGGAGCTTTTTATGAAAATATCTCTTAATCCCGATTCAGAAGTAGTCGCAAAAATAAAAGAGGGTCTGAAACTCAAAGACGGTTACTGTCCATGTCGTATTCCACGTACACCCGAAAATAAATGTATGTGCAAGGAATTTCGTGAACAGATTGCAGACCCTGATTTTGAAGGGTTCTGTCACTGTATGTTATACTATAAATCAAAGGAGAACTGATTTTTATGGAAACAAATATCACTAAGGAAAATTTTGACGACGAAGTACGAAACTTCAAAGGTACTGTCCTGCTTGATTTCTGGGCTGGCTGGTGTACTCCTTGTATGATGCTCTCACCTATTGTATCGGAAATCGCTGAGGAACTCGACGGAAAAATAAAAGTCGGTAAGGTGAACGTAGACGAACAACCAGAACTTTCTATGGCTTTCAAAGTAGAAAGCATTCCTTTGTTGGTTGTTGTTAAAGATGGCGTTATACAAAAACAATCTGTCGGAATGATTCCGAAAACTCATATACTTGAATTGCTTAAATAAATACAAAAATCACGGATTAAAAAAATCCGTGATTTTTTTGTTTACCTGAATTAAAAATCCACATACTATATAATGAGGTGATTTTTTATGCTTAATTTTTTATTAGGTTCATTTTTCGGTGGTACTGTAGGTGTATTCGCAATGTGTATGTGTACCGCCGCAAAAAATGCAGATGATTTCTTCGATTCCGAAAATTAATTACTTCTTAACCGGAACAGATATTAAATCCTTACGCATATATGGTCGGAGTGCTTCAGGAATTCTTATACTTCCATCAGAATTGAGGTTATTTTCAAGAAATGCTATTAACATTCTCGGTGGTGCTACGACTGTATTATTCAAAGTATGTGCAAAATACTTTTTCTTGTCAGCGGTCTTGATTTTTATTCCAAGCCGTCTTGCCTGAGCATCTCCGAGATTAGAACAGCTACCAACTTCAAAATATTTCTGCTGTCTTGGTGACCAAGCTTCAACATCTATACTTTTTACTTTAAGGTCTGCGAGGTCACCCGAACAGCATTCAAGTGTACGGACGGGTATATCAAGTGTACGGAAAAATTCAACTGTATAACTGTAAAGTTTATGAAACCATTTCATACTTTCTTCCGGTTTGCAGACAACTATCATTTCTTGTTTTTCAAACTGATGTATTCTGTAAACACCACGTTCCTCGATACCGTGTGCACCTACTTCCTTACGGAAACATGGTGAATAACTCGTCAGAGTTTTCGGAAGTTCTTCTTCCGGAGTTATCGTATCAATGAAACGACCTATCATGGAATGTTCACTTGTTCCGATTAAATATAAATCTTCACCCTCGATTTTATACATCATGCCTTCCATTTCTGCGAAACTCATTACACCAGTAACAACATTACTTCTTATCATAAATGGTGGTATGCAATAAGTAAATCCTTTGTCAACCATGAAATCCCTCGCATACGAAAGTATACACGACTGCAACATCGCTATGTCACCAGTAAGATAATAGAAACCATTACCGCTTGTCTTATCCCTTGCACTATCAAGGTCAATACCGTTGACTTTTTCCATGATGTCAACATGATATGGTACTTCAAAATCCGGTACATATGGTTCACCGAAACGCTCGACTTCTACATTTTTGCTATCATCCTTACCAACCGGAACACTTTCGTCAATGATGTTCGGGATTACAAGCATAATCTTACGGATTTCTTCATTAAGTTTTGTTTCAAGTTCCTCAAGTCCGGAACGTCTTTTATCAATTTCTTCGATTTCTGCTGTAAGTCTTGAAATATTTTCCTGTGCATCAGCTTTTAAATTATCGTCTTCCGATTTCGCAATAATTGCATTATATTTACCAAATTCCTTGCTTTTCTTATTTTTCTGATTACGGAGATCATCACCTTCTGCCTTAGCTTTTCTGCACTGTTCATCAAATTCAATAACCTTGTCTACGAGTTCAAGTTTTTCGTCCTGAAATTTTTTCCTTATGTTTTCCTTTACAATTTCCGGATTTGTACGGATTAATTTAATATCAATCATTTATAAATACTCCTTTTATTCATAATCTTTTGCGAGTTTTTCAGCAATTTTTTTCAAATCATCCTTATCGTAAAATTCAAGAACCAGCGAACCTTTTTCACCACTATGTTTTACCTTGACTTTACGTCCGAGACGCATATTCAATGCAATTTCCATTTCAGAAAAATAGTTATCTGAAATATCTCTTTCATGTTCTTTCTGAATTGCAGTATCTCTTTTATGTATTTCGTTTTCTAACTGACGTACTGTCATTTTTCCGTCAGATGCTTTTTCAGCAATTTCAGTAAGAAACTTCACATCATCAATTACTGTAAGCAATACTTTTGCGTGTCCGGTGGATAAACTACCAGTTTCAAGCATATAAAGTACAGTATCAGGAAGAGTCAATATTCTTACAGCATTTGCGATTACAGACCTTGAACGTCCTGTCATTTTTGCAACCTGTTCCTGAGTCATACCATATTTTTCGATAAGTTCGCAATAACCATTAGCTTCTTCAACAGGGTTTAAATTCTCTCTCTGAAGATTTTCTATAACAGCAATCTGCATAGCCTGTATATCAGAAAGTTCACGTATATTAACCGGTACTTCGTCAAGACCTAACATTCTTGCAGCTCTCCAACGCCTTTCACCTGCAACAATCTGATAACCACTCATCGCAAGAGGTCTTACAAGTATTGGTTGTAACATACCATGTTCCCGTATAGATTCTGCAAGGGATGCTATTGCTTCTTCACTGAAAACTTTTCTTGGTTGGTCACGATTAGGCTCTATTTCAGAAACCCGTAATGTTTTTTTTACTTGTATCTCGCTTGTATTGTCACTGAAAAGACTATCAAGACCTGCACCAAGTCCACCTATAGCCATAATTCCAACTCCTTTCCGAATTATTTTCTGGTGAATGAAAAAATTCCTCTACGCTTTTTCTTCGGAAGTTCGAGGGATTCACCAAGAAGTTCATGTCCAAGAAGTTCATAAGCCTCCGCACCTTTTGAAGATTTGTCATAATACATTACAGGCTTTCCATGACTGGGAGCTTCGGAAAGACGTACATTTCTTGGTATCTTTGTTTTGAAAATTTTATCTGGGAAATACTTTTCCACTTCCGCAACTACATCATTTGCGACATTAAGTCTGCCATCAAACATTGTGAAAACAATTCCTTCAATGTTAAGTACCGGATTATAATTAGTTTTGACAATTTTTATCGTATTGACAAGCTGTGAAAGACCTTCCAATGCGAAAAACTCAGCAAGCATAGGAACTATTACAGAATCACAAGCAACAAGTGCATTTATTGTGATAAGTCCAAGTGCTGGTGGACAGTCAATAAATATATAATCATAATCATCACGACATATAAGTGTCTGCATTTTCAGACGTTTCATTCTGTTCTCAAAGCTTATAAGTTCTATTTCACAACCGGCAAGCGATTCTGTAGCCGGAACTATCGACACATTACTGAAATCTGTTTCAATAATAGCATCCTGAATCCTTATTTTGCCGGTTAAGACATCATATGTCGAGGCACTGGCTGACTTCTTCTTAACTCCGAATGCCGTAGTTGTATTTCCTTGAGGGTCTGAATCAATACAAAGAACTTTAAATCCCCTTGAACCAAGATAAGCAGAAAGATTGACTGTTGTAGTAGATTTACCTACTCCACCTTTCTGATTTGCCACTGCAATTATTTTGCCCATGGTATCCTTCCTTTCATTTTTTATATTTAATATTATATCACCTTTTAAACGTTTTGTAAATAGTAGTTCTAAATTTTTACGCTTGTTAAAAATGTTCCACGTGGAACATTTTTATATCACTTACTTTTCCTTATCCGATTGTTCCACGTGGAACATTTTTATATCACCTACTTTTCCATATCTGATTGTTCCACGTGGAACATTTTTATATCACTTACTTTTCCGTATCCGATTGTTCCACGTGGAACATTTTTATATCACCTACTTTTTCGTATCTGATTGTTCCACGTGGAACATTTTTATATCACTTACTTTTCCTTATCCGATTGTTCCAC
>CAMWUB010000112.1 GCA_947177345.1 uncultured Ruminococcus sp.
GCTTATGGCGTTCGGTTCACTGGGATTCATGTTCGGTACCGGCGGAAGTGCCATAGTTGCAAAGACTTTCGGCGAGGGTAAAAAAGAACTCGCCAACCAGTATTTTACTATGATAGTATCTGCTAATATAATAATTGGTGTTATACTTTCGGTTATCGGATTCATTTTACTTAAACCGGTTGCAATTCTTATGGGAGCGTCGGCGGAAATGCTTGAATACTGTCTGAAATACGGAAGAATCCTGATATGTGCAGTACCGTTTTTCATGTTGCAGAATGTATTCCAGAGTTTCTTTATTACCGCCGGTAAACCCGATACAGGTCTGAAAATATCCATACTTTCCGGTATAACTAACATGGTTTTTGATTATCTGTTTATAGGGATATTCCGGTGGGGCGTGACCGGAGCAGGATTAGCTACCGCATTATGTCAGATTGTAGGTGCAGTCATACCGCTTTTCTACTTCTCACGGAAAAATACAAGCCTGCTCAGGTTTGTGAAGTTTAAATTTAACAGAAAAGTTATTTTCCGGACGTGTACTAATGGCTCTTCAGAACTCATGACTAATATTTCAATGTCGCTTGTGAATATGCTTTATAACAGTCAGCTTATGAAATACGCCGAAAAAGCCGGTCTGGAAGGTGAGGACGGTGTTTCAGCATACGGAGTTATCATGTATGTAAGTTTCATATTTGTATCTATTTTTATCGGTCTTTCGATAGGTTCAGCACCTGTTGTAAGCTATAATTACGGTGCTAAAAATTCCGGTGAACTTAAAAATATTTTCCGGAAGTGTATTATGATTATTTCATTCATAGCGGTTGCAATGGTTATACTTTCACAGGCTATTGCCACTCCTCTTGCTGAAATTTTCGTGGGCAATAAGCCTGAATTGTTTGAACTTACTGAACACGCATTCCGGATATATGCTGTATCATTCCTGCTTGCCGGATTCAATATATATGGTTCTTCATTCTTTACGGCACTGAATAACGGTTTTGTATCGGCAGTAATTTCATTCCTCAGAACGCTTGTTTTTCAGATAGTAATGGTTATGCTTATTCCGCTTGTATTCGGTCTTGACGGCATATGGTCATCTATTATTCTTGCGGAACTCCTTGCACTTTTCGTTACGGTTTTCTTTATTTTCAGTAACAGAAAAAAATACGGCTATATGTAAAAAATTTCATTTATTTATCACACTCCTGTAATTGAAAACCAAAAATATATATGATATAATGGTACTTATCACAGTGAAAGGTGTGTGTACATGAAAAGAAAAGACGAACAAATAATTGAAAAACCTGTGGCTGTCCGGATAAATCCGCCTGTTGATACCGGACTTTCTACAGGACAGGTCACGCAACGTATGGCAGACGGTTTCTATAATAAACCGGTTGAATCGCCGTCGAAAACCATAAAGGAAATTATTTCTGAAAATGTTTTCACTTATTTCAATTTTATATTTCTGATACTGGCGGTTCTGCTTGCGGTTACTGGTTCTTACAGGGATATGACTTTCATGCCTATTATTATCGCAAATACTCTTATTGGTATCGTTCAGGAATTACGTTCAAAAAGAACTCTCGACAAGCTGACTATGCTTCATGCTCCGGTAACTTCTGTAATACGTGACGGAAAAGAATTTCAGGTAAAATCAAGTGAACTGGTTCTCGATGATATAGCGATTTTCAGAGCGGGCAATCAGATTAGTGCAGATGCCGTTATAATTGACGGTAATGTATCAGTAAATGAATCACTCCTGACCGGTGAGGCAGATGAAATAGTTAAATCTGCCGGTGATACTCTTATGTCGGGAAGTTTTGTAGTTTCCGGAGCTTGTCGGGCTAAACTCGAAAAAGTCGGCAGTGATTCGTATATCTCACAACTTACTCTGAAAGCAAAAGTTTCACGTAAAGGTGAACAATCTGAAATGATACGGTCACTTAACAAAATACTGAAAATAGCCGGAATTATAATTATCCCGATAGGAATAATAATGTTTTATCAGCAGTATTTTATGAACGGTGTACCCATGAAAGACAGTATACAATCTATGGTGGCCGCCGTTATCGGTATGATTCCTGAGGGTCTTTTTCTGATAGCGAGTACTACTCTTGCTATAAGTGCAATGCGTCTTGCAATGCGTAAAGTACTGGTACATGATATGAAATGCATTGAAACTCTTGCACGTGTAGATGTCCTGTGTGTCGATAAGACCGGTACTATAACGGAAAACAGAATGTCAGTCGCCGACGTTATACCGCTTACGAAAGACGTTTCTGATGGTGAACTTCACGGACTTTTAAGCGATTTTTCTTCCGCACAGGATTCTGATAATGAAACTATGGCATCACTTAAGAACTATTTCAAGACACCAGCTGGTAGAAATGTAACCGGAAGAACTGGTTTTTCCTCAAGATATAAGTATAGTAGCGTTACTTTTGAAAGTGGTTCGTATGTTCTCGGAGCTCCGGAATTTGTCATAAAGGAAATACTTCCGCAACACAGAAAAATTATCGACGAAAATAGCCGGAAAGGTCACAGGGTTCTTGTCTTCGGACGTTACGGAGCAGTTCCGGACGGTAAGGAACTTACAGCTGATTTCATACCGGTATGCTTTATTCTTATTTCAAATCCGATACGTGAAAATGCTCCGGAAACATTTAAATTCTTTGCGGAGCAGGGCGTTGAAATAAAAGTAATATCCGGTGATAATCCGGTTACAGTTTCGGAAGTCGCAAAACGTGCCGGAATTGCCAACGCTGAAAATTACGTAGATGCCTCTACGCTTACTAACGATACGGCTATATATAACGCCATACAACAGTATACAGTTTTCGGCAGAGTAACTCCTGACCAGAAAAGAAAATTTGTCAAGGCACTGAAACTACAGGGGCGGACAGTCGCAATGACCGGCGATGGTGTCAATGATGTTCTCGCCCTGAAAGATGCTGACTGTTCTGTAGCTATGGCTTCAGGAAGTGAAGCAGCGGTACAGGTTTCACAGCTTGTACTTCTTGAATCGGATTTCGCTAAAATGCCTGATGTCGTCATGGAGGGCAGACGGGTTGTAAATAATCTTGAACGCTCCGGAAGTCTTTTCCTTGTAAAGAATATTTTTTCACTTATAATGTCGATACTGACATTATGTTTCGGGATAGCCTATCCGCTTAAACCGTCACAGATTTCACTGATAAGTCTTTTTACGATAGGTATTCCGGCATTTGTGCTGTCTCAGATGCCTAACAGGGATATTATCCGAGGTAAATTTATGACTAATATTCTGCTGAAAGCCTGTCCGGCTGGTATAACTGATACGATAATAGTAGCATTTATGGTATTTTTCGGTAACGCCTATAACATAAATCAGGTGGATATTACAACGGCTTCTACAATACTTCTGTGTGTAGTAGGTCTTATGATTCTTTTTGAAATAAGCAGACCTATGAACGTATATAAAATGTCGCTATGGATTTTCTGCCTTATGGGACTTATTTTCTGTATGATTTTTGTCAGTGACTTCTTTGGTATAGAGGGTATGTCAACAAAGGCTATACTTCTTTGCCTGAACTTCTCAATAATAGCTGAACCGTTTATGCGTTATCTGACTTTGTTTTTCAATAAGATTAAGGAACTGTTTACGAAAAATTACAACGAAACCAAAAAAGAAATAGAACTTTAAAAAATTAACACGCAATACACAAAAAAAGAGACTTGTTTCAGGTCTCTTTTTTTCCGCATATGTAAAACCATTGACAATCGCCACAGATTTCATGAAGTTTTCCGGTACTTATTATTTTTTCATGGACAACCTTTTTTAAATCGTTCCATGACATATTACCGGATATTCCGCAAAAATCAATAACTTTTCTGTCATATGAAACAGCTTTTTCCTGACAGTCCGTACATGGACATTTACTGCATATCATATCTTTACCGATTGTTATTTCAGTTAACGGATTATTATGCAGATTTTCTATAACATGATTCATATTTTCGGTGAAGTCATTACTGTAACCTTTTCCGATAAAAAAATTTATACATAATGCGTGATGTGGTCTTATTTTATATTCTGACATATTTTTTCACCCTCTCTGAAATCATTAACGCAAGTATCATCTTGAGTGCGTCGAATAGTAAGTAGGGTACTACACAGGCACTCAGACCGTATATAAACGTACTCTTTGTGATGTGCATAAACCAGAGTGTTCCGCATATATAGCATACAGCCATACCGATAATCAGCGAAATGACCTGTACTATAAATTTTTTACTGAAAAACTTTTCGGCACACCAGTAGACAAGGGCAAGGAATATGAATCCCCATATATAGCCACCGGAATAAGAAGTCAGGGCAGATATTCCGGCACTGAATCCGGAAAATACAGGCATTCCGACAGCTCCGAGTAATACATATACCAGTATTGAAAAAAAACCCTTTCTGCCACCTAAGATGCTCATAGTGGCGAATACTCCGAAAGTCTGCAACGTGAACGGAATAGTTGTAGGAACTGAAATCCATGAACATACTGCTATTATCGCTGAAAACATAGCTATAATAACCATTTCACGTGTACTTAACTTCCTTTTTGATACAATATTTTCTGACATAAAAAAAGCCTCCTTTTATTTCATGAAAATATTATATCATATATAATTTCATTTGTCAACTGTTTTTTAAAATTAAGGTGACATTTATTTTTCTGATTTCTTACGGTGTCGCATACGGTTAATATTGCGTTCAAAATCACCGCTGTTAATCCAGTCGGCAAGGAAATACTGTTCCAGTACCGGCACTGTACATGAATAAAATCCGGTTTTTTCACTGTACAGTGGGAGCAGGCATTCCGGCAGAATCATATAACCTGCTCTTATAGATGGTGCTATAGTCTTTGAGAACGTATTTATATAAATTACTTTGCCGTCCGGACACATTGAAAAAAGTGTTTCCGGAGCTGTTCCTGTCAGAATAAATTCAGAATCATAGTCATCTTCTATTATGAAAGAATTTCTGTTTTCAGCCCATTCTATGTATATTTTCCGACGTTCAGCGGACGTTGTTATATTACTCGGAAAACTGTTGAAAGGCGTTACGTGAAGTACTGTGGCATCAGTCCGTGCGAGTTCTTCCGGAAGTATACCCTCATTGTCCATATCAAGCATATCACATATAGCACCGTTGGCGGTATAGACCGCTTTTATCTTCTCATATGACGGATTTTCAAGAGCTATAATGCGTTCTCTGCCTAACATCTGAATACATATTCCGTAGAGATATTCCGCTCCTGAACCTATTATAATCTGTTCAGGAGTTACATTTATATTTCTGCTCCGCATGAGATAAAGGCTTATTGCCTCACGGAGTTCCGGACAGCCGTTATATTCGGATTTCATTAAGACCCTTTCGCCGTAATCAGACAATACTTTCCGCATACGTCCGGCAAAAGCGGTAAATGATATATCTGTCTTTACTGTTATATTTCCGGTATTTTTTACCGGAATTTTTCCGGTATTAACTGCGGACGGAAAATTTTTTTCCGGACTGTACGTTACATAATGCCCGCTTCTTTCGTGAGATTCGCAGTAATCCTCATCACGTAATACTGAATAGGCGTGTTCGATAGTCGCTATACTTACGCCACAATCGAGGGCAAGGGTACGTTTTGAGGGTAATTTTGTACCATACGGAAAAGCTCCGGAAATAATCCTGTTTTTCAATATATTGTAAATCTGCATATATAC